>JAEOTI010000777.1 GCA_016839955.1 Candidatus Hodarchaeota archaeon
CTGGACAAGCAGAATACGATCACTACTATTGGACTGAATATCGAGATGTTACTGTCGAAACAGAAGATGGATTTCAAACTATTAGACAATATCTTGTATATAACGACCAATCTCTTCATCTAGTACGTGAGGAGTGGTGGGAAATCTATCAACGTCATTATCAATATATGAATGGAATAGGTACTGATCTTCTGACCACAGATCACGATGGAGATGGTCTTAAAGATGGAATCGAAGTGAATTTATATAATACAGATCCATTTCTTGCTGATGGCGACAATGATGGGCTATCAGATCTTGAGGAAATGGTCTTGTGGTCAACATCACCCACTGACTCAGATTCTGATAATGATGGCTTACTTGATAATCAGGAAATTGTTTCCTACTCCATTATCCTAGCCAATGGAACCTCAGTCACTGTTCGTTCAAGTCCGCTATCTGTGGATACAGATGCAGATGATCTGCTTGATGCTTATGAAAAACAGCTGGGAACTGATCCTACTAGTATTGACTCCGACACTGACGATATTCTTGATCCTGATGAACTTTTGTTGGGCACTGACCCACTCAATTGGGATACTGATGGGGATGGTATCTCAGACGGAGTGGAATTGCAGGAATATACTGTTGCAATCATTGGTGCTAATTTTACTAGTATTTCAGACCCCCTACAAAATGACACCGATGCAGACGACTTGAGTGACTATACAGAGCGTTATTTTTATTTTACAGCTGCTGATTTGAATGACACCGATGGAGATGGGCTATTAGATGGTGTTGAAGTACTTTTCTTATTGACAAACCCGCTTTCTAATGATTCAGATAAAGATGGTTTACCAGATGATCTAGAAGTTGAGAGTTATTTCGTAAGCCTTCATGATCCATATAATACTTCATTTGAAGCCTGGACAAACCCATGGCTTAACGATACTGATAGTGATGGATTATTGGATAGTTCTGAGCGATTTGTTTACCATACCGCCGGAGATCGGTCGGATACTGATAGTGATGGATTATCTGACTTCAATGAACTGTTCGATTATGGGACGGATCCATTAAACCCGGATACAGATAATGATGGGCTTAATGATGGTTCTGAGCTGAACGGGTATTGCGTTCTCTTGGGAAATGGGACCCTTTTCATGAGTTTTACGAATCCACGTACAAATGATACTGATGGAGATGGTCTCAGCGACTATGAGGAGAAAGTGCTCTATGGTACTGCTGGTGATTACCCTGATACGGACACAGATCAGCTCTCTGACTTTGAAGAAGTACGAATTTATCACACAAATCCTCTGTTGGTCGACACTGATAGAGATGGACTTTGGGATGGAGAGGAAGTTATTGGTTACCAGGTAATTCTTTCAAATGGAACGAACTTGTGGTCTGCTACCAATCCCATCCTGAACGACACCGATGGAGACGGTTTATCTGATAGTGAGGAAAGAATTCAACACAATACAGCAGGAGATTGCAAGGATACTGATGGAGATCGTTTATCCGATAGTTCTGAAATTTATGAGTATCAAACAGATCCTCTAAATCCCGACACGGATGCTGATGGATTGCTGGATGGGATTGAGATATCCCCATATCTTGTAATACTCGCTAATAAGACTGAATTTCTCAGCTCTACTAATCCACTGAGCAATGACACTGATAATGACACTATTAATGATTTCCTGGAACGAATGTTCTATTTTACGGCCGGGGACCGGGTTGATACTGATAGTGATGGTTTAACTGATGATCAAGAACTTGTTATCTACTCCACTGACCCCTTAAACCCAGATACTGACGCTGATGGACTGTGGGATGGGATTGAACTCGAACCATATATAGTCATGTTATCAGATGGCACTATCCTTTGGGTGGTAACTGATCCAACGTTGAACGATACTGATGGAGATCAGTTATCCGATTATGAAGAACGAGTAATTTATGGAACTGCTGGAGATTGTGTTGATACTGATAGTGATGGTTTAACTGATTATGAAGAAGTATTTGAATATTTATTGAACCCTCTTAACCCTGATGGAGATAGTGATTACTTTAGTGATGGCTTTGAGGTTACCCTTGGGTCCAACCCAGCTAGCAATGTCTCAACACCAATTACATGGTTGCAGGATCGCATCTGGGAACTTCCAGATGATTTATTCAAAGGACCTCCAGACGAACGTAAAGGAGCACTTTCTAACAAGTTATTGCATGCAGTAGCGAATATGGTTAGAAATGATCAGAACTACAATGGTGCCTATAACAAGACAATCCATGATATTCGCCCAAAACTTGACCCAACAACGAACCAGAGTTGGGTAGTTGGGGATACTGGACTGCTAGAATATATTGATCTCTTAATTGCAGCTTTCCAGCAGGCTTCTGAGCAAGGAAACATGATTGTCGGACACTCTTAAACTCTTAACAGAGTTTAATAAATAGGTGACTTAGATGACTAGTTTTTATTAGAAACGATAACCTGACGGGAGAAGACGAACCATGTTGCTAGCAGAAGATGGAAAATACATTTACTGTAGTTATCTCCCAGGGAAAGTCCTAGTTGTTGCAGTTGATACTGGAGAACTGATAACCCAGCTTGAATATCCACTTGATCCTTATCCCGCTTACTTTAGGGATTTACATTCTTCGATTGCGGTAGGAAACGGGCTTATCTTCGTTGGTAGCCCTGCTGGATGGATTCGAGTTTGGCAAACCGAAAGCTGGGAACATATTGCGAAATTTCGAGCTCATTGGCAGAATGAATTCTATTATAGTGATGGTGGATCAGCTTGGGATGAATCTATTGGAGCAATGTTTGACGTAACTTATGGAGACAATAAACTTTATACTGGTGGTTGGGATCAGACTATCCGGATTTGGCATCCTAGTTCCATTGGAGGGTGGAGGCAACCAGAAAAAGTATGTGAGATTAAGTTTATTACAAATAACCAAACTGGTAGTGGGGTAGCTTCTCTTCATTACAATGAAAATGGTTTTTTGCTCTTTACAACTCTCTTCTGTAACCTAGACCAGATGATAATTTGGGATGCGAACCCTCAGGTTCTACATCTTCCAACAGATCAAAAAGGATGGATGGGTCATCCTCTCGCCTTTCCTTATGGTTATATTTACAAACCTGGAGAGTTTCCAGTGACTCGACGAAAAGACTGTTATCTTGTTCGCGAAATTCCTAACCGTTTCTCTGTTTGGCAATGGAAGGATCTTCTGAGTCCTGAATTACGAACATGGGCCAATGGTTTATTATATAACCAACGAGATTTGGAACGCTATAAACCAAATCCGGGGTGTGTTCTAAAATCAAAAGAACCACAAGTAAAACAAGACCGTGGCATTTCTAAAATTTGTAGCTTGAAAAAGGCGTTGATTGGTAAAAAGAGGGAAGATCGGGGACAATTGCGTATGTGGGATGAAAAAGTTGATTTGTGGACACCTATTCTTACCTGGGAACCAGAAACTTATGATAATCCTGTTAGGGAACTATTAGGTATTGGTACACGAACAATTGCAGTTTTACACTTTGGAGGACGACGAGGAGCAAAAAGACCTGTTTTGAGAGTTTGGGATGTTTCATCAGAGGAGCTTCTTGGGCTTCATAGGGCAATTTGGGACACTAAACCTTTATCAGATGCCAATTTCCCTATGATCAAAGGGGAAGGAGCAGATTCTCAGATTCCTTGGCCAACAGGACAATGGATAGAAGATTGAGATATTAAAAAAACAAAAAAAGTGCTCTATTTAGTGATCATCAATTGTTCGACAATACTAGATTGTGTTATGGGACAATTGGGATTAATTTAATACATTACTTCAAATAAGTAATAATCTCTTCGCTTTCATTTAGGTCGTTAAAATTGAAGGTGCGTACATGTTGTCCAGTGATGATTATTGACAACAACATCGGACTGTTTTAAGGTCCTATTGGGAGAAGAAACGTCCCAATGGGAGCAATACGTACAAGGATGGCAGAAATTATTTTTAAGTTTGGATGACATCCTGTGGAAGGTATTACTCACCACAGCGTATTTTGTTCGGGCTCTAGCCCTATTGATGTTATTATATGGGTTAGCGGAAAGAATTTGGTTTTGGGGGGAAAGGGAAGCGACAAAAAGAGTTGTTACTAGCTTTTTTGTTTTAATTTTAGTGACAGTTCCTTTTTTTTTAGCAGGTTTCTCCTTATTATATCCTGAATGGTAGGTTTATGGAGATGTCAGTTAAAAATAAACATTTTATTGTAGCTTTTCTAGAATATGAAAATGCTATTCTTAAAATAATTCAAACTATTCAAGTTTATTTTACAATTATTTTAAATCTTAGTTTTCCTTTTATGATCTTAATTGCAATTGCAATTGCATTTTTTACATTTCTGATTGGGTATTTTGAATTTGCTGTTTCAATAAATCCTAAAATCGGTTTCCAAAAAGCATCTCGGGGAATAATTGTTATTATTGGATTATTACTCGTTTTTGGAGATTTAAGTGATATTGAGAGTTTAACCAAGATTCCTCTTTCAAAGATTGATAGAATAGTTTTAGAAAATTCAAATAGACAATTAGATGTAATAGAAGGGTATTACAATATTCGAATCTGTATTATTAATGGATTCTTTTTGATGTTATTCCTAATCGGTGCTTGTTCATTTATTCTCATCATTTGGGGGTTAGGTTTACTTACACTTTCAAGTAATGACCCGATTCAAAAACAAAAAATAATGAAGACGATATTTAGGGCTACTATTGGTGTTATTGGAGCATTTTTTCCTCTAGGGGTTATTCTACCTAATATAAATCTTCCTTTTCTTATCTTAAGGAACTTTTGATAGTTAAATATAGTAGTTGAAAGAGAAAATGGACTTATCCTCTTTTTTTCTTGAAATATTATGGATAATCAGCTCAATGGTTTTCAGTAAACAAATGGGTGGTGTAATCTTCATTTTGGGAATCCTGAAATTTACAGTTAATGAAGAAGGTCATTACTTGATTTTGATAGGTATTCTACTATTATTAATAGGAATAGACCTTACATTTACTGAAACAACTTAATTTTAAAATTTCTAATAATCTCTATTTTTTTTATTTTCAAATTCATGTTGTAGAACAAATTTCTTAAATGACATTTGTTCATTCGTGATGTTGCACCCGTTTTACGTCCTTTTCTACTGATATTCTAAACTAATTCAGAGGTTTGAGCTTTTGTAAGAGATTTTAAATAACAATTGAGAAAATATTGTTTTTTTAAAATTTATTTTGTTCTTTTTTGATGTTTGAACTCAAATTTTCCACTCATCAAAACATTGATTGATTTGAATTTGATTATTCCAGAACTGTTATTTTCTCACGAATTTGATAAAAAGGAAAAACCAATTATTCACATCAATGGTTGAACTAATATTCGAAAGAAAGCGGTAGGTGTTTTTGTGGGGAAAAATTCCTCAAAAAATAGATCTAATTTTGATTTTGTTGATGCAGCAGTATTTAATACTCTAAAAGTTCTTAATTCACAATATCTACCTATCTTGAAAGTAATTTCACAAAACCCTAAACCATTGAACTATACAACTCTAGAAAAAGAAATTTCACTAAAGAAAATACGATCTAGTAGTTTAAAACGCCGATTTAGAAATCTTATATCGGCTGGGCTCGTTGAAAAATCTCATTATAGCTATGCAAAATCCAAATTATATTTCAAACCCAAAGGAGAAATTATAAGTACGGTTCTTGAGAAATTTAATTGGAGAAATGTCCCTCAATTTTATGATTTAACGCAATTTCTTCTTTTCCAAGTTCTACCAGCTCAAAATGATTTTTGTGCTCGTGATCTTGCAGTAGAAACTGGTCTTTGTGGTTATGTGAAAATTAAAAGAATATTATCACGCTTTCAGTCTTTCAATTATATCAAAATGACTCGATCCAGTTTAAGATTTACATATTTCAAAGTAACGAAGAGTCAAAAATTAATAAAAGCATTAATTGAAGATTTATACACCGTATTTACTGAATCGATGTTGATTTTACTTGATGAAAAAGATTCATGGTTATTGAACCCTTCTCTTTTATCTTTTTTTACAAACCGAACATCTATTATGCTTGAAATCCTACGAGAAGCATCAAGGGTAGAAAACGGAATAAATCAATTTACTTTAGCTGAATCATTGCTCATACCAATATATAAAATCCGTGAAATTATTTTAGAACTTGAACAAATGAAATTTTTTCGAACTAAACCCATTAATGGAACTCAAGATAGATTAATTACATTAACAAAACGTGGTCGGTCATTTTTCCAGCATTTATCTAGTGTTTCTGAAGAATGGTGAGATTATTGCCTGCTTTAGTAGCTAAACGACAAAAATGTGGTAAGAAAAACTGTCGTTGTCAAATATTAGGCGAATTGCATGGACCTTATTTCTGGATTGTAACCTACCGACGAAAACAAGATCGTCAGAACCGGGGAACGTATGAATGGAAATATCTAGGTAGATCTATAGAAAGAGTTTTAGAAAAACTTACTGATGAAAATACAGAGTTTTTTTTGCAATACGGTAAGGAAAAAGTAATTCAAATATTAAATTCTAACCAATCAGACAAATTAGTAAAAAGTAAAGTGGTCCTGGGAAAGATGGAAAAATAAAACGATATTAAAATACTATCAATTACACCTGAATGAATTCAGCTGTCTGTCTGCTAAATTTCCTTAGAAAATTTTTGTAACTTAAAAATAGTAAATCCTTCAGTTTGAGTTCTATGGGGAAACAATCTTTGACCCTTAGGTTCTTCAATTACGTCTCCAACAATCGGATCAGGTTTTATCGTTGAAAAATCAGAATGACTTTTCAAAAAGGAAGAAATTACAGATTCATTTTCCAACGGGTGAAGGGAGCAGGTTGAATAAACAAGAACTCCATTATTTTGTAGATATTTTGAACAGTTTTCTAGAATAACTCTTTGAATACGAGCATAATACCTTACATCTCTGCGAGAATTTCTCCATTTTGCCTCAGGCCTTCTTGAAAAGGTTCCAGTACCACTACACGGTGCGTCTATAAGGATTTTATCAAAATTTTTTCCTTTAAATAATCCTATAGTGTTCCTAACGTCCATACAGAGAATTTGAACATTTTGACAATTGTTATAATCAATATTTCTTTTCAACTCTTTCAAGCGTTCAAAATTACGATCTATTGCCATTATTTTTGCTTTGTTATGTGAAAGACTAGATATATGAGTTGTTTTTCCTCCAGGAGCTGCACAAACGTCTAAAACATCATCATTTGTTTGCGGACCCAAAACATGAGAGACTAATGCACTCCCTTTATCTTGGATGTAATAGAAGCCTTTTTGATAGGATGGTTGTCTAGGGATTGGAATACTGGTCCTTGTCACCTTTATGACATCAGATAAGTCAGAATCGAGTTCAAATTCAATATTTTCCTGAGACAATATCTGAAAGATTTTATCTTTCGATTTCAACAGATTTATTCTTAAATACAAAGGCAAAGGGTTGTTATTTGTAATCAATAATGCCAGAAGTTCTTCCTGTGGTAACTGAATTGCCCAATCTCGTATCAACCATGTTGGATGAAGATATTGAATGGCAAGTTTCTCATAAGGATCATCCTTTGTTACAATAAGATCATTGATGTCAACTTGCTCTAATTGATGGAAAATTGAATTAATAGATCTATAAAATCGCTTTAACTCAGTTAAATTCTTAGAAATTTCAATTAGAGTGTTAGTAACAAGGGGGAAGGGGTGATGTTCAAAATGAGTCCTAAAGACACCAATTCTTAACAAATTTCGAAGAATTGAATTTTTTTTTCGTATTAGGGTAAGTTGACTATCAACATGATGAATAAGCCTATCTATCGTTCCTTTTCTTCGATAAGTCTCAAAAACAAGAGCGTGTATGGATGCTCTGATTTCTTGCTGACTTTCTGACGAAAAAATATTCCATTTTGCTTTTCTAAGTGCAGTCCTTAAGGAAACTTGGTTATCTTCAGCATAGGCTAGAACTCTACTTGCGAAAAGCTCCCTCATTGAGTCGACTTGTGAATTCATTGCTAATATCAGAATATTTACTTTCTGCTATAAACTTAAGGAAATTAAAACTTGATTATAATATTAAAAAATTTAGCAGAAGAATACCTTAATGTCTTATTCTCTAAAGGTTCGGTGGAAGAATTAACGCTCCACCACAGTGTTTAGTACCAGGCAGTGTTCTAGTTTTTTGAATCAAAGAATGAATTAATCCTTCTTCCCCTTTTACTATTGACAACTCTAAACAATTTTTTTTGTCAACATGAAAATGTAATGAACCAATATTCTCTAATCGTGATGACTGATAATCATGCTGTAATTTGATTAATTGTTGAGCGACTTCCTGTCGATGATGATCAAATGCAGACCAAATAACGCCCCAGCGAATAGCTTGGCTCTCAAATTTTTTTTCTGGTGATTCATCTGCAATGAAACTGGCTATTAATTCTTTAATAGCTTTTGAACGGCTTTCAAATCCTATTTCTTGGATCTTACGGTCAAAAACCGCTAATAATTTCGAATCTAATCGGATGGAAATTGTTTCTGTTTTTTTGTGGTTAGTAGTATTCATCTGTCATCATTTCCCCGTGTCTCACATCATTTATAAATGATGTAATACTAAATTAATTTGGTGAAAATTTCATTGCATATTCCAGACGGTTTCTTATCATTGCCCATTGCCCTTATTACATGGATTTTCGCGCTAATTATGATTGCATATTCTTTATGGCGGTTACGTGATATCGATGAGAGACAACTCTCATACATGGGTGTTCTTGGGGCGGTGATATTCGCTGCTCAAATGTTGAATTTTCCAATTGCATCCGGGACATCAGGTCATTTGGGTGGAGGCGCATTAGCTGCTTTAATTGTTGGACCATATGCAGGTGTTATTATACTAACAGTTGTTTTAGTGATCCAAGCTCTTCTATTTGCAGATGGTGGTGTTACTGTCCTTGGAGCCAATATCCTCAATATGGGTATAATTGGTGCTTTTGTGGGTTATTATTCCAAAGAAATCCTAATGAGCATTCGTAATGATGATTCAATGTTTTATATTTCTGCGTTCATTGCTGGATTTCTTGGTCTTTTTGTCGCAGCAATTGCAGCAGCAATTGAATTAGGTCTCTCTGGAACCTTTGATATGACCTCAGCTTTGATTGCTATGGGATTATATCATCTTATTATTGGGATAGGTGAAGGAGTAATTACAGCAGCAGTCTTAGGTTATTTAAGTCAAGTTGATTTTCCTGTTGGTTTACCAAGTAAAGAGTTACCTGCTGAGATTGTTGGAACACCCCCTCAACTTTTCGGATAAATGGAGGAAACAGAATATGATTCTTGGCTACAAAGAAAAAACTCTCATTGGAATAGTAATATTATTAGTTATACTCTTATTTTTAGTTCCTTTTGCATCTGAAGAAGTCGATGGTTTAGAAAAAGTCGCTGAAGAACAATTTGAAGATGGTAATTTTGATTTAGCATGGGATGAAGCAGATGAATTAGGTGCTGATGTTGCAGATGCTGCCCCTTTTCCAGATTATGTCGCTATTTTTGATGAGGGAGATGATTTAGCGGCGATTACTTCAGGGATCATTGGAATTATTGTTGTTCTTGGAATTTTCATTATTCCTGCTTTAGTTGTTAAATACAAAAAAGAAAATAAAGAAATTGATCCTGAATGACAGGACTTTTTATTCTTCTTTTTCAAATACGATAGATTCACTAATCTTCCGAGACAATCAAACTCTTATCAAGCCACCAAAAACATATCCTAAAGGTCAATTGATAAGAGGCGATACGAATGAACGGCTCTCATGATATTCATGCTGTAGCTCCAAGTTTTTCTCGGGACACCCGAAGTAAATTAATTGCAGCAGTGGGAGCCACTACTGGGACTGCTTTCACAGTCACTTTCGACCAATTAATCTTGTTTTTTGGTTTATTCATTATTATTTTTTTAGCTTTCAGACCTAGACGTAGTTTATTCAAAAAAATATTAATCCCATTACCTGTTATTTTCGCGTTTGGAATTCTTTCTTTTTTTACTCGCCCTGAAGAATTTATCTATTCAAATGGCTTTATGGACGCTAAATTTGATAAGATGTCATTTTCAATATTCATGATTTCAAAGAGTCTACTAGCTGTGTGTTTCATATTATCTGTTGTAGAATCAGAAAGCTTCTATGACATCATTTATGCTTTGGACGAAATGCATTTTCCTCGAATATTTACCTCATTACTCTTTCTAACTTATAGAAACATCTTTATAATCCAAGCTGAATTTGGCCGAATGTTAGAAGCCCGTCATAATCGAAATTTTGGGAAAAGAATATTTTTCAATTTCTATACTTTAAAAATTATAGGAAATATGATTGGAGGAGTATTAGTTCGATCATTAAAACGTTCTGAACATACAGCTGACATTCTAATAACTCGGGGATATCAAGGACGTTTCCCTCATCCTA
>JAEOTI010000778.1 GCA_016839955.1 Candidatus Hodarchaeota archaeon
ATTCAAGAGAACGAATTATTGAGTAATGAGCAGAAATTTATCTCTTTTTGCCGAGATACAATACAAGTTGTTGCGGATCAAAAGTATACAAGAAAAATTAGAAAATTTTACTCCGATAATTATGAAAAGGACATAATTGAATCTTTGAGCAACCAATTGAAAACTGCCCAGAGTTGGAAAACAACTACAACTGATAATCCTGCACGTAACTCTGCTGCTAATAAATTCTTCCAGTGTTTGGATGCCGTAAAAACTAAACTAATCGAAGGATCAATTACATGGCGAGAACTAACTATTAAAATTCGTGACGGGGAAAAAATTCTTGCCTGGAAGACTGTAGACGAGCTTATAAGCGAGATGAATGTACTAGAGAATATCAGAGGAGCTTTATGAAAAGAAGATTGTTTTCTTTGGATTCAATTATTGAACGAGGAGACCGTGTTTATGACATTTTGGCAATAATAACATTCGCTGCAGGAATTAATATCTTAACAAGCATCACAATAGAGGCCAATTTAATATTATGCTCAACTAAATTTTGGTTGACTGTGGTAAGTGGAATCCTTTTGATCTTGTCCGGGGTTAAATTTTCTTGGCTTTCTTATTGGATCAAAAAATATGTTGAAGAAAAAACAGGACATTTTTTACTTGAAGCTACACAAAAAATAATAAGAGATGGAAAAGAAAAAAAGTTTGTAACTCATTCAGTTATGGCGTGGAGTTTTCTATTATCTGCAATACCGATATTTCTAATAGGTCGAATATATGGGTAAAATAGTAACTGTCTCAAATTTAAAAAAACTAGATGATGAAGTAAGAAGAAATGCTTCGGTTGATATTATTGAATTATTTAAATTCCTTCGTCATACATATATTAGTAAAAATAAATCCTTGCAGATTCAAAAACTTGTTGAAAGACTTGGCATTACAATTCTTCCGATTATTTATAACTTATCCGATAATAAAATAGGCAACTTACTAAAAATACAAAAGAAATACAATCTAAATTGGGCTAAAACAGATTTCCATTTACATTATAGAGTAAATAACATATCTGATCTTATTGATTTTGTCCCAAATATTAGGGACCGTAAGCAATCCATAGAAAAAATTGTTAAAAGAGGATTTCTTCTCAGCATCCTTCCTTTTAACTTACTTCTTCCGAAAGAAGTCTTGGAGAACTTTCTTCCACCCGCAGATTATTTTGCACCTCATCTAACTAAGCACATAGACCCATATGGTATTTTTTTAAAAAAATCAAAGATCATAGATCAAGATACTGGATTGTTGTTGGGTTCACGAAAATTTAAACATAGCTTTCTGATGAACATCCATGGATTGTGTCTTATTGGCTGTTCAGATTGTTACAAGGCATATTATACTAGGGAGGAACATAAGCTTGGCGTCACATTAGAGACTCTCCCAAAGCAAACTAGGGCACTGGTTAATTGGCTGAATAGAAATCCAGCAGTTTATGATGTTATTATTAGTGGCGGAGAACCGCTTCTTGCAAGCAATTCTGCTATTGCAAGCATGTTGAAAATATTTGAAAAAGCCGAACATTTAAGAATATTAAGAATCTGCACTGGTACGCTGTTTCTGGGTTTGCCGATGAGAATCGATGATGAGCTCCTTGACCTTCTAAAGGATTTTTCAGACCGTACTGGTGTTATCGTAAGAATTCACGCGAATCTATATAATCACTTTCAAGTTACACCTGAAGCAATTTTTGCTATTCGTCGTATCAGAAAAAGAGGATTCAATATATATTCACAAGTACCTATTAAGGAAGGTATCAACTTTTTTTCTCATGATCAAAGGAAGACACTGGATTTTTTGCGAAAGTTAGATATGGCAGAGGTCTTGACTGGTGTAGAACCGTATAAGTTTATTGTAGATATGCACCCAAGGACAAATATGTATTATGTACCAATTGAGCCATTAATTCGGGTATGGTCTATTTTGGCGGAAAGTCATGATCACCCAGAAATAGAAAGGCCAAAGACCCTAAGTGTACTTTTTAGGCAAGGAAACATAGTGCTATCCGGTCATCTATTATTTGCGATCCAGAAAGAAGTCGACAAAGCTAAAAATATCGTTAGATACTACATCCCGCTTCCTTTCGATAGAAAAAAGGTTTTTATCTATGAGGAACCTTTGCTCGACTCTAATTGTGATCCCCAGAGCTTAGAGAGATTGAAAAAGAATTGGTTTTCGATAATTGAGCAAAAAATGAGAAGGTCTACAAAAAGAACATGATTTGGTGGGACAGAAGATTTGGAAGTCCAGGTATAGCAGCAGTATTAAGCATGGTTATTCTGCTTCGTAATCATATTGATATAATTTCTGAAAGTCATTTTTCTGGTGATGTTCAAAAAATATTTCTACTTGCTCTCGGTCTGATTGCATCATTTCCGATTGGTTACATAATCTTTGTATTTTTTGAACTACCCTTTCTGCGTTTCTTTAAGGGGACTGGATTCTATATTAAACATGAAAGACTCAAGACAGTAATTTTGAAAGCGATAGATCGGGAGTTCAACAATAATAATATTGAAGATGAAAGCCTTGCTCTGAAAAAATTGAAGAGATATAAGGTTTCTATTAGCAAAATGTCAGGACGCTCCTTTTTCATGATTGTGCGGTTTAGTTTATCTCCGGATAAACTTAGGAAGCACTGTCAGAGGCGATGGGAAG
>JAEOTI010000779.1 GCA_016839955.1 Candidatus Hodarchaeota archaeon
ATTAGCCAATATTAAGTATTTAAACAACGAATGAACTCAAAAAATGCTAACTTTCTATATTAATTATTTTTTCAAGGTTTTTCTCTAAGGAATTTCTACATTATAGGTTTTCAAATGCAATCTTAAGAAATATTTACACAGACACCCCATTGTAGATTAAATTCAGGTAATTAACTTACAAAATGGAGTTTTTGAGAAATTAAAAAAGATACAGATGTAATAACAAAACACCGCGTGACGCAGTGCCTACTATTTTTCCATGGATTGCAAAACCATCAGACAAAAAAGTAGTGTCTCTTGACTGCAATGTTCTCACATAAGTCTTGGACTATGCTAGTGTTGTAGCTACCTTAATACATGCCTCTACAAATTTCACATAGATTGGAGCAGCAAGATCAGGACGAGATTTGTACTCCGGGTGAAACTGCGTTCCCATGAAGAAAGGATGATCTTTGAGCTCTACTGAGTTGATTATTTTTCCTGACTCATCCGTAGAGCTAACAATTACTCCTTTTTCTTTCATTTTATCTATTAATTCTTTATTAAAATGGTATCTATGTCTAAAACGTTCTTTTACTTGATTTTTACCTTGATAAATCTCAGCCATTATGCTATTCGGTTTTATATTAATTTTGTGGGATCCTAATCGCATTGTTCCACCTTTATCTGTAATTTTTCTTTGCTCTGGCAATAGATAAACAACAGGCCATTCAGTTGTAGGATTAATTTCTGTCGTATGGCTTGAGGACCAATTCATGTATTTCCTAGCAAAAGCCACAATACCCAATTGAGCCCCATAACAAATCCCTAGGAAAGGTAATTTGTTTTTAATGGAATATTCAGCCATTTCAACCATCCCTTCGGTACCAGATTGACCAAATCCCGGAGTTAAAAGAAGACCATGATAATCATTTAACTTAGAAATAAATTCAGGATCTTTCTCTAATTCACGCCCATCTATCCGTTCAATGATTAATGGAACTCGTAGATGTGCAGCAGCATGTTTCAAAGCTTCGTTAATACTTACATAACTATCTTCAAGTTCTGTATATTTACCACCAAGAGCTATTCTAATTGTTGTTCCTTTTTTTATTTTAAATCCGTTAACAATTTGTTCCCACTCAGCTTGTAAGGCCATCTTTTTCTTTATTGGAATCGCAAGCGCATCACAGATCATTTTTCCCAGATTTTGTTCTTCTAAAACAAGCGGGAGCTCATAAATCGTCTCTACATTAGGATTTCCTATGACGTGTGATTTGGGTACATTGCAAAAGAGCGAAAGCTTCTGTTTCGTTTTTTCATCAAGAGGTATTTCACTTCGAGCTACAATAAAATCTGGTTGAATTCCCATACTCTGCAATGCCTTTACACTATGTTGTGTTGGCTTTGTTTTTAGATCTCCAAGAATTGTACAGGGTAAGAAAGCAACATGCAGAACTATTACATCTGTTGGTTCCAGTTCTAGACGTATTTGTCGAATTGCTTCCAAAAAGGCTCCTGATTCAAGATCACCAACAGTACCCCCCACTTCAACTAATAAAGCATCAACAAAAGGAGTAGATGCTTCATAAATTCGTTTTTTTATCGCGTCGGTAATATGGGGAATGATTTGAACGGTAATACCGAGGAAATCACCAGCCCGTTCTTTCAATAAAGTGGAAAGGAAAACTTGCCCCGAAGTTATATTGTTTTTACTGGAGAGTGTTTTTCCGAGGAACCGTTCATATGTTCCAAGGTCTTGATCAGTTTCTGATATATTGTATATTGAATCTTTGACAGGTTCAAATTGCCATACTTCTTCTGTTACAAAGACTTCACCGTGTTCTTGAGGTCTCATGGTCCCTGGATCTACATTAAGATAGGGATCAATTTTCACAATATCACAATTCAATCCACGAAATTGTAAAAGCTTTGCAACTGAGGCAGTAGTGACACCTTTTCCAACCCCTGACATGACACCGCCTGTAACAAAAATAAGTTTCATTCATATTTCACCTAAGACCTAAAACGTCTTCACATCCCCCCAACAGTTCATTTTCCTTTAACCAAAGGACTGATTCAGAATAAGCACGTTCAGCCGTTTCTACTTTATCTAATTCAGTGGAGTCAAGGATTAGATTCACAGAAGGGATTAATTTGGAGAGATCAACGTTATAGACATGTTCTAATCTTGCAAAATCGAGCTCGTCTCGGTATTGTAATTTCTTCAGTACTTCTTTTTCATCTAAGCCAAATTCTGATCGTTTTCGATCATTAACAACTCGAAAAGCGATGGACTCACGATCAGCCTTCAACCAAATTGTAAAACCCCAATCTCCTATCGTAAATGGTGCCATTCTTCCTACATAAATTCCTCCATTAGTTGTTAAGGCTTTACGAAGAGTTTCTTGTTCAATTTTTCGGTCAACATCTTCTGCTTTCTTTTCTTTTGTGATTTTTTTCATATAAATATCTAAATCACTTTCATGATAACCATTTTCACGAGCTAGTTGCCTTAAAACCTCACCAGCTACAATGATTTTAAGAGATATCCCGAGTTTTTGTTTGAACAACTTTTGAAGGGAGATTGCGAGAGTATCTTTCCCCACTCCTGAAGTACCACCAATAGCAATATTGATTCTCCCTGCAAGAGGTTGTTTTACTTCTGATAATTTCAGTAAGTCTTTTTCAAACTCCTGCAAAAATGCTAGTCTGGTACCCAAAAGAGTGGAATCTCCTTGAAATATCGATAAATCCATCAATTTGAAGTTTCATTAAATTAAATTTATTATAAATAATATGAAGACCTTTTACAAAATATTTAGAGAAATCTAAGCTCTATACAAAGAAAGTCAACTATATTTTTACCTACGACTAAGGCTTCTTAAATATCCA
>JAEOTI010000780.1 GCA_016839955.1 Candidatus Hodarchaeota archaeon
AAATCTTACTTCGTTCATTCAAGTTCATTTACTAGAGAGGAAGTTTTACTGTAAAATTCTGGGCACCAGATTATCATTGGTTGTTGTTTAAACTGTTTTTCCCATAGAATAGCATCAGAATGGATTTCAAGCATTGATACTGTAAGAAAGGTATCCATTGGTTTTTCGCAACAAATGAGGATATACTTTTTATTTAGAACTGATATTGAGAATATATATATTTCCTGAAATAGCTCAGTAATTGAGAGAACGCTTTGTAACTGGTCTACATAATATCTTTCTAGTTCTGTAATTTCTTGAAAGCTTCTTGATTGTTCTAATTCGATTGGAATATTTGTATTAAGAAAAAGCGTAAGTAAAAAATCAGTTTTCATCTTAAAACTGCCAACATATGCAACTGAATCAATTTGAGAAAGAAATTCAGAGAAATAGCTAGTGTTTTCTTGAATATAAGAGTGAAAGGGAATTCCCAAAGTGTTAGCAATTTCTCGGTGGTCGAACTCCCAAAAAATTATTGTATTTACCTTTTCAGGATTGTCAAACAGAAATTCAACTATTTCAGGCCACACTTCAGATGTAGGATTTATACTCACTTTCACTTTCACCTAACTGTCTTTACTCTCTCTTTCAATTGGAAGAGAGTAAATTGGATTATTTTTAAGCACCTAAATTTTGTGAAAAATAAACACATTTCTTAGTATTATTGTTTTTAATAACTAACAATGGCTTAAACTTGAATTCAATTAAGAAGAAGCAATCTCAAGTTGCTATTCCCTTATTCATTTAAGCAATTGAATAGTTAACTGCTCATAGAACTTTGCAACACGTATAATTGATTCTAGGTCAACCCATTCATTGGGACTATGAATTGAACCGCCTAAAGGAGCCAACTCTATGCATGGAACACCTTTAGGGCTAAAATATCGTGAGTCAGATGCTCCTTCTTGTTCTATTATGGTTGGATCCAACCCAAGCTCAAGGGCTACAGCTGATGCTGTTTTTAATAATGGTGAATCCTTTTTGGTAAAGAAATTCCCCCCACCAAAACCTACTGTAATAGAAGCTCCCCCAATCTCATCAAAACATCTTTGAAACTCATTTTTGATCGTTTTTTTGTTAGTACAAAATGTTCGCACATCAATCCGAATTCTTGTCCCTTTTTGTGAATGAGTAAGAATATTTGGTGTAATATTTATCCCATAGTCACTTGGGTATTCTTCATTCCAATAGAGGCGAGAGGTTCGTCCTAAGAGGCTGATAACCTTTGTTAGATTCAAATCGACAATATGCTCTTCAGCACTCTCCATTGGTTTTATTATTTCCAATGTGACTTGACTAGGAATCACATTGCCTTTGATAAACGCTCCCCGGAGATTTTTTACAAAGTACCTATTTTTTTGAACGAATTTAGAAGCTGCTAGAAGAGCATGTTGATCTGAGCCTGGGCGAAAGTAAGCGGAATGTAGACCACCAGGACTCTGGAGATTAGTTTTAAAAGTTAGAGAAGATGGAACACCATTCACTTTCGTTTCATTGAAGGGACAAGAAACTTCAATGGCGAATACTCCCCTCCGACTACCAACAAGTTTCATATCCACTCCCCCATCCGAATTTATAATAAAATCAGGAAGTTGATTTGTCTTTTCGAGATGATTCGCCCAGTATTGTGCCCCATATGCTCCTCCAATCTCTTCATCAGTTGTTATTATTAGGGAGACTGTCCCTTGTGATACCTGAGGAGCGAGCTTCTCTGCAGCTAAAAACATAGCAACAAGAGCACCTTTGTCATCATGGGCACCCCTACCAAAAGCAATTGTTGAATTTTCCTCTGAGCGGGTCAATTTAAGTGGGTCTGTCGTCCATTGGGCTTGGTCAAAAGGTACAACATCTAAATGCCCTAAAAAGACAATATGAGGACGGCCAGTACCAAAGAACGCTCTTAAAGAACTGAATCCATTTGATTGATGAACTTCTGTAACTAAACCAATTTCTTTAAAGAGGATTTCTACCGATTCTAGGGTTATTGGGTCTACAAACCTTTTGTTTTCTGGATCATTTATTGTGTCTAGTTGTACAAGCTGTGCTAGGATGTCAAAGACCCTGTCAATTTCCTGTTCGTTTGTCATTAGAATTTTGACTTCCAACTATCCCTTTTTTCCCATTTTAATAACAAAATTTTATGTAGCGAAGGTAAATTGACCGGGAATGATTTCTTCCAATAATTCTACAGTTGCTGTCCCTGTTCTTGTCTGAATCTTCCCAAATCGCGCAACAATTTGCTTAACTGTCCAAAGGAAACGATTAGCCACTAGAATTATCCTTTTAACATTAGCAAAGTAAAAGGGATTTATTGACATTAGTTCATTTACAAATGCCCCAGCTGCGTTCTCTTCTACACTACCAGGCCACACAGCGAACCAAGAGATCTCTCCCTCAGGAGATATTCCCCATAAATCTATGGTTCCTTTTATTTCTGCAGCAACTGTTGTTTTACAGAATATTAGATTGAATAAGTCATTTGATTGAATTACTAAACGCATCATCATCGCTGCTTTTCCGACATCTTTCATTGAAACTAATGCATCATATAAGGCTCGTATAACTTCAGGATGAGTGACTGAAAGACTTCCCAAAATTTCGCTGACTTGATGACTCACAGTATATCCTTTAACATCTATATGTGATAAAAAATCAAGAAGTACAGTTGAGTTGAATGAAGGGATTTTCTGTATCTCTTGAGAGTATAAAGCAGAGTTCTTGATGATATCGGCTTGCATAAATTCTGGATAAGTCCTGAACCATTTATTATCTTTCTCTAAAACAGAAATTTTCGTCGTTTCCATAGGTTTTGCGGATATTTTCGTAGATTTGACCCTTTCTCCAACCCCACCAGGTGCAGTACGGGCTCCAATTTCCACTGCACGTGTCATTGAAAGTTTTGTAAGTGGTGATGTACAAGCTGGACAAGCAAAAACTGTAGAAAGACCTAAACCAGCAGCACCTGCTACTTTACGCGAAGGGGTACAAACAAAGGAGCTTCTACATTGTCTACAGTGAAAAATTGAATCATGCCTGTGAATAAAGGTATCTTTAGACCGATTGCCATGACAGATTTCGCAGGAAGCATCGCAGTATATTTTCGTTTTTATTCAACTCCACTTCCGTTTTTGTTCGAAAATTACATCAACAAAGTAACTGATAACTATAACTACTTAGATCAAAAAAAAGACTAAAGTCTTATTGTCTGATTAAATTAACATCATATTTTATTCATTTACATCAAATTACGAAATTATCCCATAAAAGGAGATAAATGTTCAGAAAGTAATAATACGATATAATTTCTCTCAAAATACGGATTG
>JAEOTI010000781.1 GCA_016839955.1 Candidatus Hodarchaeota archaeon
AACCACTTTATAATCAATATAAGGGAAAATTTAGATTCGATATAAATTGAAATCATGCATGAATAATTTCACAAGAAGTTTACAGGTTCTCTGGCTTAATTAGCCTGAATTGTTTTATTTTCTTCATTTTATTCTAAGAAATATTCAGTTTATTAAGGAAGTCTTTTGATTCAAATGTTGTTGCTTTCTCCCTACAGAAATTCTCCATCGTAAGATAAGAGGTTTTTTCATGAATTTTAAAGGTGTTTTTTTATTAATCACATTTATTTTTTCCTTATTCTCAGTTAGTTCACAAATTGTATTTGATTTAGAAGAATTTTCACAAGAAGATAATATATCACAAAAATCTCCGATTATAAATCTTGATAAGGAGATAAGATCCAAAATTACTACTCTTTACTATGTACCTACAGATCCTATTTATATTGATGGTAATTTTAGTGACACTGCGATTGCTAGAGGATGGTCAGGGAGTGGAACTGAAGGACAACCTTATTTTATTGATAATATTTTCATCAATGGATCAAATTCAGTAAATACTGTTGAAATCCGGAATACTGATGATTATTTCGAAATTAAAAATAGCTACTTCATATACGGAGACTATGGGTTATATTTTGAGAATGTTAGTCATGGAAAATTAATAAATGACTCATTTTCAACCTGTAGCCAAGGATTATATTTGGAGTATTCTGAAGATGTGTTAATATCTGAGAACGTAATTAAAAACATTGATAGTAGCGGGATTGAGATAACATATTCAAAAAATATGACCATTTCCAACACTAATGTTACTGATAATTCTGGTACCGGAATTAGGCTGGAATATTCCAATAATACTGGAATTACACAGACAAATATTACTAAGAATGGCGATGTGGGAATTTATATTGAATATTCAGAGAATAATACTGTTGAAAATAACTTAATTGACCAAAATGATGGGGAAGGACTTGAACTAAGGGATTCCAACAATATAACTGTTTCCAGTAATCGTTTCATCTTTAATAGCCAAGAAGGAATTTATCTCGATACAGTTCATGAAAGTAAAATTGTTGATAATGAAATTAATGGAAGTAGCGAATATGGAGTTCATATTTATAATTCCAATTACAATTTAATTTCCAGAAATTACTTAGTTAATAATTATGATGGAATTAAACTGGATCAGTCATCAAATAACAGTTTAATTGCAAATGAAATTAAGACTCTCCAATTACAAATTTTTGAAGAATTGAAGTATGACCTCTTCCTTGATGAATGCGAAAATACTACCATTAGCGATAATATTTTGCAAATAGGAATGATGATGGATGGTTCAGAACTTAAACATTTTGACCAGACACTTGTTTCAAACAATACATTAGATAATAAACCTCTAATTTTTTGGGTAGACCAAGATACAGGAATTGCACCAGATAATGTTGGTCAGATATTCTTAGTTAATTGTTCTTCAATAACGATCTCTGACCAAAATTTCAGCAATGTCACCGTTGGTATCCTATCAGCTTTTACTAAAAACTCAGTTTTTGACAATAATACTATTATTAATGGTACAGACAATAGCTACGCAATTTTCATTGTTGGATCAAATGATAGTGAGGTTTCCAATAATATAATCTCTGATACTGATCAAGGTCTTTATGTTAAAGGTTCTACTAACTTTTTAATAAGTAATAACTCAATTTCAAATGTAGATGGTGAAGGGATTTTACTTGAATCTTCTGAGAACCTTATTCTAAAAAATAATTCAATTTCAGATTGCCATAAGGGAATTCATATTCAAGATTCTGATAATAATATTATTGGGAATAATACACTAATTGATAATTCTCAAAGTTCTATTTCAATATCATCCTCAGAAAATTGTACTATATCTAACAATACTATAATAAATGGACGACATGGGGTATATTTGAGTTCTTCAACAAATAATTCAATTATATCTAATAACATAACTGCTTGTACTGATTATGGAATGTTTATTGAATATTCATCTAACAATTCGATAATGAATAATAATTTCGAAGATACAGGTCTTTTTCTTCATGGAACACAATTGAATCAGTTTATTCAAAAGAAAGTCACCAATAATTTTGTTAATCAGGATCCATTAATTTTTTGGCAAAATAACGTTAGTGGTACAGTCCCTGCTAGCGCTGGTCAAGTTATATTAGTAAATTGCACGTCTGTGTTAGTTACAAGTCAAGACATTTCACAAGCTTCTGTTGGTATTCAAATTCACTTTTCTTCAAATATAACAATTCAAGAGAATGTCCTTTCTAGCCATCGCTACGGGATTTATTTACGAGAAAGCGATAATTGTACAATATTGAGTAATAATGTAACATCGACCATATATTATGCAATTTCATTATCCTATAGTCATAATCATTCAATTGCTGGAAATAGATTAATCGGAAATTCTTATGGAATTAGACCAGAATATTCGGAAAATATTACTATTTCATCTAATTGGATAGAAAGCTCATCAACTAGAGGTATAGGCTCTTATTTAGGATTCAATCTTACAATTACTAATAATGATTTATCTGGAACCCAATATGGGATCTACCTTCAACAAACTCCTAATTGTACTATATTAAATAATGTAATCTCTGGTTCAAGCGATACGTATGGTATCTATCTCCCACAATGTGAAAATTCTACTATTTGGAATAATACTATATCTGGCTTTCAAAGAGGGATTTTTGTTAGAGATAGAGGAAAGTGTGATATTGCTAACAACACAATTTCAAACAACAGTTATGGGATTTATCTCTCTTCATCAGAGAGAAATAGCATTGATGACAATGTTTTTCTTAATGGTGGAATTTTCATTGATGGTAATCAGCTCAAATACTATTTACAATCAATTGGCTCAAACAATACTCTAAACGGAGGAGATATTGTATATTGGGAAAATACAACCAACGGACTGATCAATTCTAGTGAAAAACAAATAATCTTAGTAAATTGTACATCAATTATAGTATCTAACTTAGATTTAACCTATACTTCAGTCGGAATTCTTGCTGCATCTTGCGAAAACTCTTCCTTTGTAGAAAATGATATCTCAAACAATATTTACGGAATATATTTTTGGCAATCTGAGAATTGTACAATTGCCAATAACACTGCAAATGATGATTCCATTGGAATAAACCTAAGATACTCACATAACAATACTATATTCAATAACACTATATCAGGAACATCAGATCACGGAATCTATCTTTTTGACGGTGATGATAGTTTTGTTAAAAAGAACAGGATCTCAAATCCTTCTGGAGACGGGATTCAATTAGAATCGTCCACTAATTGTTCTCTGATAAATAATACAATTACAAATGGCAATTCATATGGTATCGAATTATCTTACTCAAGTATAAGTAGTTTGATAGGCAACAACATAACAAACTGCAATAATTACGCGATGCGAATCTATAGATCCGGAAATAGTGTTATAGATTCAAATACTTTTTATAACTGTGGTTTATCTATTGAGGGAAACTTGCTTGGCGACTATTCACAGGAATCAGTAATCAATAACTTTGTGAATGGGAAAGCAATCGTTTTTATGGAGGATGAATCTCAGCAAACGGTGCCTAATGATTCTGGCCAATTAATACTCATAAATTGTACTTCACTATTAGTAACAAAACAAACATGGGATACTGTTTCAATTGGTCTGCAAACTGCATATTGTACGAATCTCGTTGTTTCAAATAATTCAGCAACAAACAATACTTATGGTTTTTATTTAAAACACTTAAAAGATTCTCTTGTCCAAAATAATACTTTTATAGAGAATAAAATTGGCTCTTATCTCTATACTAGTGAAAATACTACCATTATTGAGAATACAGCAAGTTTTAACGAAGAAAGTATTCAATTATTTTATTCAACTAATTGTTCAATAATTTCCAATAAGGTCAATAATAGCACAAAATATGGAATTCGTTTTGACAATTGTGAAAATGGGAGCATAAGTGATAATGTAGTTACTAACAGTACAGAAGCAGGTATATACATTAATAGCGATGAATCGCACATCTATAGAAATTTAATCCTAAGCAGTAATGAACTTGGACTTTATGTCACTAATTCTAAATATAATTTGCTTCAATGGAATGTTATTGCTTATTGTGGCTCTTACGGTATCTCCGTAAAAGATTCTTCTTTTAACGACATTTCATGGAATGATTTTTTTGAAAATAACGTAGATGATACTTCACAAGGGGAAGAATCAACTAGTGAAACTGGTGGAGTCTATAATCTAATTTACTATAATTATTGGGAAGACTGGGTTGCACATAGTACTGATGCTGATTCAAATGGCATTCTTGATGATCCTTATCTGTTGACAGGAACCTCATTGTCTCAAGATCATTCACCTTTAGCAAGTCCTTATCATCTTTCAAAACCTACCATTACATCTCCCAATGGAGGTGAAAATTATCCTAAGGGCTATTTGACAATAATATGGAATCCATCAACTGATTTACTATCTCATGAATTAAAGTACTCAATATACTATTCAACCGATGGAGGATATAATTGGTCACCTATAGTGTCAGATCTAAACATAACGAGCTATTTCTGGAATGCTAGCTCTGAAATTGGATTTTTGAATAGCTCAAGTTATAAAATTAAAGTCACTGCATCATGTAACATCGGTTTTTCAGCATTTGACACATCTGATGACAATTTCACTCTCCAAAACCTCCAACATGGACTCTCTGAGCCAACAGTAATTTCTCCTAACGGTGGAGAAACTCTCAGAGGAGAAATAATGATCAGTTGGGATGCAAGCGTCGATAATTGGGAACATACTGTCAATTATTCAGTATTTTATTCAGCGGACAATGGTAGTACTTGGAAATCATTGGTTGAAGGGCTAACAAATAGTAGTATAAATTGGAATACGAGAACAGTTGTAGATGGTGAGAATTATCTTGTTAAAGTTGAGGCTTATTGCTCAGAAGGTCTCATGAGTTTGGATATCTCGGATGGAACATTTATAATTAAGAATCAAGAGGAAGAAGAGTTGGATATAATGCTCTTAGTTGCAATTGTGATTCCTGTTATCATAGTTATTTCAGGAATTAGCTTCATCATTATTAGAAAGCGCCGAAGCAGTGGATTATAATCTACTTGATCTCAGAATTTTAAAAACCTTGAAAGGAAAGCAAATCAAGATCTTTTACAAGTCGAACTATTAACAGAAAGGTTGGATACATTTCAACAGCTATCAAATAAAGGCTATCGTCAAACAGAAGTGTAATCAGTTGTCTCATATAACAAAAATTTAGTGGTCATAAATTTCGTTATTGAAGATAAGCATAAAGGCATCTTTTTTTCGCTCTAACATTGACTAAACCAGAAGATCTTTAATCTGAGAGGCCCTAAGCATTTGCCTGAATCATCTTTTCTACAACCGACAGACGAAACTGTTCCAACTGAGTCAACTTCCTTAATGCAATTAGTTAGGCTCCTTGAACAGGAGATAAGTGGTCAATCTGCTCGAAATGCTTGTGCTATATTATCTACTTATCACCGGATTCAAGCTTCACCCGGTTACAAAGAAGCAGCACAGTTTTGCATGCGTGAACTTAATATAAATGGTATAGAAACCGAGTTATTAGAATTCCCTGCAAAAATTGGTGAACAATTTTGGGCTTTGAAGTCATTTGAATTTTGGTCAATACATTCTGCTCGATTACAAGCAATCCTTCCAAATGGAAGACGCTTAACTTTAGCAAACTTTCGAGAGCATCCTCTTTCGATTATCCAGCGTAGTAAATCTACTCCGCCTGAAGGAATAATAGCTGCTGTTGTAGATGTTGGTGATGGAGAGGATCCAAGGGATTACGAAGGAATTGACGTAAAGGACAAATTTGTTTTATGTACAGGAGATGTTGGAATTGTCCACAGATTAGCTTGTGAACAGCATGGAGCAATTGGAATAATTAAGGAGTCAATATTTGGAACAAAGTTACAAGGACAACCTTCACTAGAAACTGCTTTAAAATATGCTTCTTTTTGGTGGGAACGAGCAGGTCCTAAGAGTTTGGGGTTTGTCATATCACATTTTCAAGCACAATGGTTACGGAATACCATCGAGGATGGCAAAGAAGAGGTAAAATTACAAGCATTTGTTGATGCAGAATTTAAGGAAAGTACAATTGACATTGTTACTGCCACCATACCAGGACAAACGGACAATGAAATAATATTGACGTCTCATCTATGCCATCCGGCCCCTGGAGCAGATGATAACGCTTCAGGTGTCGCGGTTGGGATAGAGACTATGAGTGCTTTAGCTAATTTAATCCGAAAAGGTGAATTACCTAAACCTCGGAGAACAATTCGTTTAATTTTACTTCCTGAAACCACTGGAAGTTATGCATATTTATCATATAGAAATAAACAAGGTACTCTTGAACAGATGTTAGCTGGACTAAATGTCGATATGGTAGGTCAAGATCAAAATAAATGTGGAGGAGTGTTTAACGTTGAGCTTGCGCCTGATGTATGTTTTTCTTTTGTAAATATCATAATTAAAACTTTTTTCCAACTCCTTAGTCAAAAAAGTCGAAAATTTTCAGGATATAAAGATTTTCCTTTGTTTAGATGGTCAAATGTTCCATTTGAAGATGGATCAGATAATTACTTGTTTTGTGATCCAACTATTAACGTTCCCTGTGCCGGATTAATCCAGTGGCCTTCGAAATTCTATCATAGTTCGGAAGATACGATCGATCACATAGATCCATTATCACTTTGGCGTTCAGCAGTCCTTTCGGGGCTATTTATCTATTTTTTGGCAAATATGAACTATAATGAAATCGATTGGGTTTCGAAACTATTAATCACTGAGTTTCAACACCAAGTGATTGATGACCAAAAGAAGATTATGTTCCAAGAGTATCTTGAAAAAACTTCAGATCAGTCGGATTCTAGTAATAATAATATTTCTAACACCTTCAAGAAAAAACTTATGTATAGAAAGATGATTACAAACAGTGCATTAGAATCCCTTGGAAAATATACAACAGTTGAGGAAAAATCAGCCTTTCAAGAATTGATTAATCTTCGAGAAAAGGAATTACAAATATTCTTGAAGAATTATATAACATTAGAAGAAAAGGTAGATTTTAGTATAATTTTTGGTACCCCTTGCACAGATCTTGAAAGAAAAGCAGCAGAAATAATCCCTAAAAGGATTTGGAAGGGACCGGTAGATATTTCCTTAAGTTTTCCTGATTTTGAAAGAGAAGATTGGCAACGATATCGAAGGTTTCGATATAAACACGGATCATTGAAAACCAAAGTGTCTCTAGCTTGTTATTGGATAGATGACAATCGAACCATATTTGAAATCTCAAAACTTCTTGAGTATGAGCGTGGTTGGAAAATTCTACCTATGTTGATAGATTATTTCAAACTGCTGGAAGACTATGGCTT
>JAEOTI010000782.1 GCA_016839955.1 Candidatus Hodarchaeota archaeon
AAGAACATGAAGAATTGATACCCAGAGCTATTAAAGAGCTCCAGCTCGATTAACGGTTGCTCATCTTCGGGGAAGTCGTCGAATGCCTCTAGAGAGTATTCATCCATACTTTTAGCATATGAGACAGCTGAATAATCAGCCTTCGGTGGTTCAACTTTGGAAAAAAAGCCACTGAGGAGGGAGGCCAGATTTGGTGAATAGTAGATGAGCTTCTTGACTTTTTCCCTTTTTTCGGGTTTTATCTTACCACGCTTTCCGACTGCCATTAGTTCTCAGTTATGATGACTCACTTACCTTATATATCTGAAAGCAAAACACGACTTTCACTCCTTCCTCCAAAACAGTGAACTGGTGTTAAAACCAGTGTAGTGATTGTCGAAAGATTTATATATTAAGTTACAGCGATTAGGGTCGCTTTTGTAAGATATCATGTGACCATTGGTTGCCCATTCGTCTTCCATCTCACGGGGTGTAACCATACACCCTCTATCCCGTCAATTGTTTCCCATTGGGTAAACGCGTTCGGGACTGCCTTTTTTATAATATTATATCCTCCATTCACGTCACTATTGATCATTTCTCCTGTTGATGCTTGAAATAAACCTCTGGTAATCCGTTCACCAACATAAGCGGAATGACGGATAATTGGTTCTTGATCTAGAAAACTACACTTGCTTGTATAGTCTTCTCGTATTAGTATGGTTCTGATTCCTGTATCTTGAGCTTTGTATTCAATTTTTTTGATGAGTTTACTGAACGGTATCGTTACGAAATTTTGATTTCCACGTTTTCCTAACTTAACATGTTGTTTCCAAAGTTTATTTCGACCTATGATTATTGTGTCTATCTTATTCTTTGTACACCAATTTACTACAAAATGACTAACCTCGTGAAAATAGTGGTTGAGTTTCCGATTACGTTTATCAGTTAGCTTTCGTAATTTTTTTCCAATTGTTCTAAGATTTTGTTTGTCATAAAGGCTTTGTAACCGTGCCTGTTCTTTATTATAGAATTGATTAATAGACCGAGCCACCCCACCCTTTACAACAATCGGTTTTCTTCCAATGTTGTTAACCATGGTTATGAGATTAGCTAATCCAATATCAATTCCAATTACACGTTTGGGTTTTATTCTTGGAGTTTTTGGCACATTCTTTGTATATAATACTTCCAGAACATAGCCAATGCCTTGAGGATTGATTCGTACTCCTATGATTGACTGAATAGAACTGAAACGAAGTTTTACATGAAAGTCGCCGAACAAAGTGAGAATTCTTTTTCTGACTTTGATTTGTTCTTTTCCGATTGGTAGGGTAAATTCACCATTTTTTTGCTTATATTTAGGAGGACGCGGTTTCTGAAAATATTTCTCAGGATGGAGCTTCCAATCCGCGAGTGCGTTGAAGAAAGCCTTCCACGCTTTTTCAACTAGTACTAGAATCCTCAAGGATGTTGTGAGAGGTAAACTGTTAAAATTTATCGAATCCTTTAACTTTTCCTCAAGTTCCGTTCCTTTGATCCATACCCCATCTGAAAAAAAAGGTTGTCGTACAAGATAGTTGGCTTCATTGAAAAGGTTTTTTGACAGGTGACATAACTTACTAAGGACTGGACAGGGTTTCAACCAAAAGCGTTCCGTTCGGATGACGCTTTGCTGCTGACTCAATTCTAGTCCCTGATTACAAGATGGCTTTTAGATCTCTCGTAACAGGAATAATCTTTTTGATTAATAATAACCTGAAAATTTTTCAATGGTTGCTTATTGGATTTTCTTTTAATTCATATGAATAATAAAGTATGAAACTAATTCAACGCAGAAAAGTTCCTGACCTCCAATTCATTTGTACAGCTTATTATCTTCATTTTTGCATGGAATTTTTTAATTATGAAATCCTAAGAAATTGTATTCGGCTATCAATTCTTGAATTTCATGAATAGAAGTATTCATATCAAGTATATAATTAGTAAAAGAAGTATTATCACCAGTACAATAACGGGAAAGAATTTTTGGTATATTTCCTTTTGATCCCCTATTTTTTTCTAGAAATTTCTTTAATAATTGTGTTAGTTTATATGGATCTTCATACGGGAGTAAATCAAGGAAGTATTTCGTTCTTTCCCTAAGCATATGAGTAAGTAATGCATCAGGATCTATAGCTCTCCAAGAAATTTGAGCTAAACTGCCATACAATATCGCTTCGATTAAATTCCATTCGATAAATCTATTTTTAAGGTCTTCAGTCGGTTCAGGTGAGAAAACTAAAGACTTTACCATGAATCCAAAGTCTCCATTGGATATTAAAGATATAATAAATTGATGTTCTCTTTCATCTTTCCTCTTCATTCATTAGCCTCCTTTGTTATTATTGGAGTTTTGTTTTATTTTTTCTTTTTTTTAATGAATAATCCCTTATTTCATTCTGTTTGGAGCTATAAATTCTAAACTTTTAAATTTTTCTAGAATAATCGAACGTGATTCTATTGATACATGAGTTGACAATGAAACATTGGATGTTGGATGAAATGTTTATCGATATTCGAATGTAAGATGAATAATGAAAGGACATGTTGACAATATGAATTAGAAGAAGTATATGAATTGATAATGAAGCTTTAGATGTAGGATGAAATGTTAATAGATATTCGAATGCAAATGATTATTGAAAGGTTATGGTAACAATATGAAATGAATGGCTCTAAATAAAAAAAATCTAAGCAAAAGAGGACAAGCAAAGAATTTAATTATTTAATTAAGTCGAATCAAAGTGTATAGATCAATGTAATTGAACTGATTTTCCTAAAGGAGGTAGTAATGGGATTAGTCTTTGAAATTGAAAGATTTCTTCTTCTTTGGGATTATTCCAATCATCTGGAAATAATCATCTTCATCCAAGTTAACAACTGGAGAAATTATCGCCAAAACATCTAAATCGATTCTCCATTGCTTTATTTCAAGTATAATATCTTCTTTCAAAGACTGCAAAGAGTCCCTTGAACTAGAATAAGTTAAGAGGATCGCTACTTCAGCTGGAGTATCTTTGAGTTTTTCTAGAGATTTGATTAGATTTCTACCATTTTCGCTTTCTAAATGAAGAAATATTTCTCGTTTATTTTCTTTACCAATTTTATACCAAACAAGATCATTTCTACCATGGCTATATTGTTTTTCAAGTTCAATTTCAAATCCTAATAGCCTTCCTAATTGAGCAAAGTGATTTATGACGAAATATGTCCATGTAGAATCAGTTTGAACATCTTTTCTATCTAATGGACAGGTTGAATTCGCTTCAACATATCCCTCATATACATCATACAAATCAATCTTAAAAGTCATCTTTGTTCCCCAAACTTTTATATATTAATTCCTAATAAATCTTTGTACTATCTAAGTTACAAGACAAGAATGATATTGAAGAAACGAACTTTAAGTACATATCTAATTAGAGCTACTCTAACTAAAGTTTAAAAATGAATATCCAGGAGAAAAATAAAAGAGGAGGATTAAGATAATACTTTCTAGATGTTGTACTGATCAATTCGAAAACACAAGTAGAGAAAATGATGGGGTAAAATCGCATTATAGTGATAATCAAATATCAAAAAAATGTCCTGATTAAATTCCCAATAGTCATCCTGAAATCCAGCGGAAGAGAGAGGATTACAGAAATTATTGGTCAATACCAATTAATAGGTTAGAAGAAATGGCACAATCCTTAACTACAACACCGAAGTGGTCAAATTTAATTGATTGCTTATATGATAATCAATTGGTCATTTTTGCTGGCGCAGGTTGTTCTGCTGATGTTGGAATACCTACTGGAAGAAAATTGGCAAAAGTGTTGTGTGAAAAATGGTATGAAGCAAATGGCAATGATCCTGAACCTTTTTGTTCAAGTGAGAATCTATGTTTAGAGGAAATTGCTGAAGAAATTGCCACAAACGGAAAAAAATCCTATATCTACCAATACGCAGGATTTGAAAACTGGAAATGGATAAAAATAAAGAAAAATGGATTTCATGTTAAGATTGCAAATCTAATTAAAGAGAACTGCTTTAGGGATATAATAACAACTAATTATGACTGTCTATTTGAAAGCGCTTTTGCTCCACGAGATATTAAGTATCATAGACTGATTATAAGGGGAGATTCTGAAAATATACCATCCTGTGACCATAAATTAGTTTATAAGGTCTATGGATGTTTGAGTAGGCCCCGTAGAAAGTGGGATGACGAAATAATCATAACTAAGAGTGATTTAGAATCTTGGGGGTCAGTTGAGAAGAGTGACTGGTTTCTAGAAGCATTCAATACACTTCTTAGACAAAGACGTTTTCTAGTCGTTGGATTTAGTGGGTTTTTAAGCAAGTTAAGAGATAATGTCTTTAAGGTAGTGAGTGAGCTGTATAGACCAGACGATCAATTTTTTTGGATCGGTAGGCAACCTTCTCCCGACGCAAATCTCCAAATGTTCTTTGATTCCTTTAGTGATATCAACACTGATGATATTTATTTTCAGATTGATAACCTTGATAATTTTATTTCTGAAGCTCAGAATGCCATTTTTAATAAATTTCTTACTGAATGCGAATCTAATATCCTTAATGGATTATATAGCCTTTCTAACGGAATTATTGTAGAGGAAGCAATACTGAATTCTTGGAATGAAGTGAAAAATAGACTTCTTGAGATAATGAATGATAAGTTCAATGATTATTTTAGATTATTTGAAGATGATGCTGCTCCTTATAGTCCATTAAGAACGAATCAAGGAAAATTTGAGGATTTTTTGAGGATTTTTACATTAATTTATTCTTTTTTAAAAGAAGTTCAAAGTACTTATCAATTAGAAGTGAACATTTTTCAACATTTCTGTCCTTTAGAGATCAAAGTAAAATCTGATAATTTTCATGTTATTAAAAATATGTTTTTTTACCATGCTCAGTTAAAAAGAAAATCCGATGTTCCTGGTGCATTTAATGCAATTTTAAATAGTGAAATTCGAAAAGTAGATAAAATGAACCCATTTGATGCTCAAAGGTATAAAGATCAAAATGAATCTATTGTCATTGTAAGAGATTCTGCAGAAACGATAAACAAACCGGAAAATCTATCCACTCCTTATTCTGATATAGATTTACTTTTTAAATTCGTATCATTTAGAAAGATTATGGATAAAATAGGAGAAGGAACCTTGGATCAAGCTATTAAAGATCTTCTGAATATATAGTGGAATTACTATGACTGCTATAAATGAGGTTGAAATAAGAGATTTCTTAATAGATAGATTGACCTCTAATAATTTTAAACTTTTTAAAAATATTCGAATAAAAGACACAGATGTTCAGTTTGAGTGTTTAATAGAGAACCCCAATCACAGAATTATTTTTATCATCGAAATTATTGGGGAGGATGATATCTATAACACATTAAAGAGAATCAATGCCAAATTAAACACTCTTAAGCAGATATTGATGTTAAATGATCACGAAAAAATGATAATACTAGTTTTAATAATTTCATGTGATAAACAACATGTTCTACAAGAGGTGGAAGAATATCGTCTTATAAAAGATTTTTATCGTAAGATTATCATAAATTCTGCAGAGATTTCTCCATCCAAACCATCTTACGAATATTACTTGAAAACTATCATACCCCTAACACTTGCAATAGAAGATTCAGTTAATATTATCTCTGAAAAACCAACAAAAGAATTCTTAGATGAGTTTATCTTGAAAAATCGTATTATTCGGTCAATTCTTGACTCCCAGATAAAAGAACCTCAAGACTTTGAAAGTGTTATTACATATTTATTAGGGAGGATTTGAGTTTGAGATTTCGCAGTATCACTATTGGTTCATTTAGGGGCGTAAATAGAAGAATAAATTTGGACCTTGATCATAATATCATTATTTTAAAAGGTACAAATGGTACGGGCAAAACAAGTATTATTGATGCTATTGAATGGGGTATTACAGATAAAATTGGGCGACTACTTGGATCAAGAGATCTCGTTGTCTATAAAGATGTTTATGGAAACTTTTTCTCTGAAATTAATCCAAAAATCGAACTAGAATTCGAAAGAAAAGGACACTCTTTTTATCTCCAGCGCATCGGACGAAAAAATGGGCACACCCAAGAGTTAAAGCTATACAGAGACAATAGGATTGTCAATAATTCAAAAATCCATGAAAATATGTCATTTTTATTTCCCAATAATGTCTGGGGTCATTTTGTTATTTTAGAACAAGATAATTTGTCTGATTTCATTACTGAACGTAATCCTCGTTCTCGATACGATATTCTTATCAACTTTTTTGGATTAAAACAGGTTAACCTTCTTCGTAAAAAGATACAGAAAGTCAAAAATTATTTAAAAAAGGAAAAGATAACAGGAATCGAAACTGAGCTTAAAATATCTGAAAAAATTATTGATTCCATTGAAACTTTTGACATTGATAGATTTATATCAAGACTACAACGTGAGTTGGGACAAAAACTTCCATTTAAGACGAATACTGTCAAAGAGGGGATAAAATTTGATAAGCAATTAGGCAGATTTGAATTGAGTAAAGAAATATCTGAGTATTTAGAAATTTCAAAAATAATTTCAAGTGAAGAAATTAAAGAAAAGGAGGAAGAACTATCACTATCAATTGAAAATAAAAAGTCAAGACTTCGTGATAAAAGAGAAGATCTGAAAGAGATCAACCAAATATCTGCAGAAATAGTTGAAGAGCTTGACTATGACAAAGAAAGTATTGAAATTTCTAGTCAGTTTGGAGAGCTTTCTCTTCAACGAAGCGAACTAGTAAATGAACAAAACACAATAGAAAAAATGATTGAGGAATTAAAAAGAGAGATTGAGGAGGTTGAGAATGCAATATCACTGACCATAACGGAAAAAGATGATTTTCAAAAGTTTTTGACGCTAGGTAGTAAATTTATAGAGCACGCAAATGAATGTCCACTATGTAATTCCAAGCTAGATTACGATTTGATGAAACGATTGGAGAACAAAATTTCAAAACATGAGAACATTAAGGAAAAGCTGACAAATAAAAAAAATCAATTGGAATCACAATCAACTGAGAAAAGAAGACAATCAGTCTTTTTGTCAGATAGAATTCGCATTATTGATGCTCAGATTGTCGATTATCAAAGAGATCAGGATAATATTACATCAAGAGTTACTCGTCTCAAAAGTCGTGTATCCAGGTTTCTTGACCAACATGAGATAGAATATCCCTTGGAGAATATTTTAGATAAAATAAAGGTTCGTAAAAAGTCACTCGAGAAAGAAGCCTCAGACTTAGAAAAATTGATTGACAAAGAAATGATAAAACGTAAATTTTTAAACCTTTTAGAATATTCAAGTGTACGAGTGGAAAAACATAAGGCACTTTCAGACAGAGAGTATGCTCGACTCACGCAGGAATACTTAAAAAATTTAGAATTGTATGACTTCCTTGATCAAGCTACTGAAGAACTTCAACTAAACGAAAAAAAAGCACTTGAACAACGTATATCAATTATTAACGAAAATTTTCAGTTGATATATAATAAGCTAACACCCCATCCTTATTTTAATAGAATTAAAATTAAACCCGAATATGGAAGAATGGAAGGAGAGATTTTCTTTGAATCTGAATCAGTTAATGTCAAAAACATTTTTAGTACGGCACAGAACAATATTTTAGCTTTAGCAATATATTTTGCAATTAATCGTCAGTTAAATGAAATAGAAAAGATACCAATTATTCTAGATGATCCTGTACAATCAATGGATTATCAAAGTATGGTTAAAGTCATTGAGCTTTTGATTTCATTGTCAGAAAAGCAGCAAATAATTATAACAACGTCCTCAGATACTTTTTCAAAATCATTGAAAGAATATTTTAGATTTTGGACAGAAAAATCTTCATTAATAGAATATACATTGTATGATTGGTCTAATGAAGGCTCAATAATTGAAGAGCAGCAATATAAGTCGCTAGGGCCTATAACATCCATCAAGAATTATTTAGAAAATGTGTAACATAATACACTTAGGATCAACGATGTAGAAAATATTATTGAAGAGAAGAAGATATATTTTAACCAAGATTAAAGCATGATTTTATGGTTAACGCAGCATTTCCTCTTTCATCTTTGTGTGCAAACATGTTCTAATTTAGTTTTTGATAACACTATTACATAATTATTTTCTATATAACAGAGTTTCGCTTCTTCAATTATCTGGCTCTTAATGATTCTATTCTAACCTTTTCAGAAGCCAATAATTCATCTGGATCGTCATAGTCTCCTGATGTAAGTTCTAAACGGGCTTTATTTTTCTCAATCAAATTTGCTCTAAAAAAACCAGACCCACCGCCAACAGATTTTTGATATACTTCTGTAGTATCCACTTTTTTGAGAAAACGATACCCAGCATCCAAAAGTCCTTTTTTGGTAACTTTAACAACATTGAAATCATCAAAAGAAGGGGTATGTATGGGAGGTTTGTAACCTGGTTTTGATATCAATTCCTCTTCTTTTTCAAGACGGCTTAATACCCAATTCCTGATTAGATAGGAAAGCTTTTTTTGCCTTCTAAGCGCCATAAATCTTAGTCTTTGAAGTTCAATTGGGGAAATAGGAAAATTTAGACTATAAAATCCATATTTATCCATTTCATAACTTTGTTGGAGTTCGATAACAGACATTTTCGGATTTGTAAGAACTTTTTGTAACATCGATTCAAGCACTTTAGATTGTGAGAATGCAAAGTTACGTATAAAGTACTCTAGTTTTTGACTTTTTTGGGGAATCTTATCGTCAATAAAAAACTTTGAAAAAAGCCATGCGTTATTAAGAGTAATTTTTTTATTTACTTGCTCTTGTTTAAACCAAAAAAGGATTTCATCTTTATATACATCGTCTCTTAATTCAGAGGGTCTCAAAAGATTAAGAAACCATTCTGGGCAATAAAAACCAACTTGTAGATACTTTGAAATCGTTTGTGGTGAGATCGCTGTTATCTCATGAAGTTTGTTCATCAATTGAGGTGTTAAAATAATCCCTTTAACATCATATTTATTACTCGATTGTATTTGTTTAGCTATCGTGCAGACAGCTTTGATTTTGTCATAGATGGGAGCCTGTCTTCTTGGTACATTTTCCAGTATTGAAAGTTCAAGGGCCTCTTTATCAGATATCGATCCAAAATTGAAAACTGGAACTTTTTCCAAACCCCCCTCACGAGCTGCGTGAAACCTTCTATTTCCTGCTATAATTCCATACACTTCATCTGAAATTTCTCTTACCCATAATGGGTTATGAATTCCTTTTTCTTTCACTGACACGATTAGTCCAATGTCTTCCTTGTCACCTACCCATTTTTCGATCCTCATATTCATTTTGTCTATGACAAGATTAGACAAAGGGACTTCTATTATTTCACCAGGAATAGGAATTCTCCCCTAACATTATATTCTATTCTTAATACATGATGTTGTGTTCCTTATTGATTTTTTCAGTTTCTTAATTTAATTTGACTTTTGTTTAAGAGCAGCAAACAAAATACGGACAAGAGAAATTGGTTTCACTTGATAATTTCCTTTCTTATGATCATTGACGAATTCCTGTATTGAAAATTTGTTTGTCAAATGTTCTACCTCTTCCAAGTTCTCCATTTCCGAAAGATCGCCTACAGAATCAAGGAATTGATTGATTGCTTTATCCTCACTACTTGCTACAAACAGTCGATTCTTTTCTTTGTCTTCAAAAATCCAAAAACTATTTGGGACTTCGAAACAAAAGTCTTCAAATTTAATCTTTTCTTTTGACATATTTACATCACATCTAATAATTCAGGGACATCTCTTTTAGTCCCTTCGACATAGGTTTTTAAAGCTCCAATTGGCTCCACATCGTCTAATTCTTGACGAACCAGCATTGCTACATGATTATCAGTTTGTAAAGACCGAAAACTTGTAGTAGGCCAATAGATAATGTATTCTATCTTACTTTTTTTGTCTGCCAGTTCACTTATCCTTGTTACCATGTATTTGCAATTTATAATCCTAATTTTAAAACCACTAAACTTGAGAAGATCTTTGTTGAAGGGGAGATTTTCAAATGCGTTCCGATCTTTTAGACCATGGGGTTCCTCAGCCATAAAATTTAGACTAAATTGATCATCCTCGCTTTTAAGGTAGTTTTGAATCTCAGAATTTGTCAAAAGTACCTTTACAAAAGTTACTGCTGCATCTCCAGTGTCCTTGTCAACCTGTTCTAAGATATCCCTGATTCTACGTTGAGCAAGTGCATCCAGAGGATTTGCTAGATTTCCTTCATCATCAAATTGGGCTCCATAATTAAGATTAAACACTGAATGAGGAACATTAAGATGCCAATTTACTCCTAGTTCATCAAGGGTGTTCTGACTTTCCTTTGTAAAATCATATCGACTTGCACTTGCCTTGATATTTAGAATCAGCCATTTATCTTTAGTAAAAGTGTCTAAAATACGTAGTAAGCTTTGCGTACGTATAGCAGGGATCATTTTTTCAATTCTAATACTCATATATCAATTCCCCTAATAAAAACCATCTTCTCGAAGGCCTCTTTCAATATATCTCACAATTAGAGTTTCTCTATCAATTTGCAGTTTTTTTATTGCTTTTCTTAATGCGAGTGTTATTGGACTTGATAAGAAGACTTTTATTTCTTCTCCTTTTGGAATTTCCTTGACCTCATCTTTATAAACTTGGTCGATAGGTAATTTTGGAAAAGCTTTCACCGCAGCAATTAATTCTGGTAATTCTTTCTCACTAATAGATAGAGTAGATGCCTTAGTTACTAACTCAACAAAACGATCTTTTGTAAAATCCTGAGAATGACGAGCAAGAATCGCACCTTTTGCAATAGAAAGTTTAGAAATGTCCTGAGGTACACCTAACTCTTCTAATCTCTTAACTGATTCAATATCACGATCTCCTGGATCTTTGGCTAGCTCTTGGATTTCTTCTGGTAAATCTAGAAAATTAAGATAATCTCTAAGGCTTACTTCACTCAATCCACTTTTTTTATGAAGTTCATCAAGAATTATTCTTCTTGGTGTTCCGTGGTTAAGTATTTCATACATCCGTCCAAGTTGTTTTAATTTATCATATCCAGTTACGGTTTTTTGATGAATATTCTCTTGTAAGGAGATACTTAAGGCAGTTAAGTCATCACAATCATCTAGAACGACACATGGCACTGATTTTAAAGCTGCTTCTAAAGCTGCATGATATCTTCTGTTTCCTGCAATAACCCCATATTTAACACTAGGTAGTTCCTCTGGTGGTTGCTTTACTGGTCTTACCATGAGGGGAGTAAGTACTCCATTTTCTTTGATGCTTTCAATTAATTCAGAATCGCTTTCATCACCAATCCAAGGAGAGTATCGCATATTCATAGTGTCTACTGCTACTTGTTGGATTGGAATATACCTAATACTATGACTTTCATCTATCGCCAACGTAAATCTCACCTGTCATTTGTCTCTGATATTTGAGTGTAATGTCTAACATGGTCATTATGAAATCGTGCCAGCTCATATCTCCCTTTGCTGTCTTCAATTTATTAAATTCTGTATCCTCAAAAGTAATATTTATTGATTTCATACTATCTAACTAACTATCATAGTAAGTAATATATGTTTCGGTTATATTATTAGTTAATAGATTTGAAATGTATCAAATATGAGACATTTTTTTAACTCCTTTCAGAAATGTATCATATATGAGACATTTATCTTCGAATGTGGTCAATTATGGTAAAATCCATGAATAAAAGAGGAATTTTACTTCGTCAACTTATTAAAACAATTATACGGAATATTTTTCTCGATGATACTACCGTGGAAAAGAAGGGGATTAAAATCAATGACTTAACAATCGATGGCGGTAAAGTTGTTAGTAGAATGACCTACCATCGTGTTTTGAAAAGTCTATGTGAGGTAGGAGTTTTATATCAAAAGGGAAAATTATATTTCTTAACAGATGACTTTAAAAATGAAATTAGAAACAATATCGCTAAATGGGAAAATTTTAAGGGGATTTCTTTTGAAAATTGATCATTTATTGGTATAGAGGTCATATGTAAGCTTCTTAACACAAGCATTAAAAGATTGGGGCAGCAAAAAGTATTCACCTAAACCCCTTTTGAATTGGTTTTCTTGGCTTTAGTAATATATTTTCTCATACCCCCAACTAAAAGAGTGAACGATGGTTAACTTCTAAAGAAAAGGGTAATAATAGCGTAGTCTACCCTATTAGGATGTCCTTAGTGGTTTCAACAGGGATGATCTCTTCTTCTCTCTCATACTTTTCCACTCATTAGATTCATTTCTCGTATTTTTTTAATTACAAAGGAAAAAATATTATCATACTTAAAAAATCTTCCTTGGATTAGCAAAACCACTTAAAAACATTGATGCTCATCTCTTAATAATTGGGTCAGTGTAATAA
>JAEOTI010000783.1 GCA_016839955.1 Candidatus Hodarchaeota archaeon
TCTTAATAAAGACAAAGACACCTATAGAAAAATTGCTCATAGGACACAAAAAAACCTTTTTTCATTAGTTAAAGACCGAAGATTTTATTCTAATTGTAAAAAAGGTCATTTAAAGTTTAAGCAATTAAAAGAATTATCTGTACCTGAATTTTAGGTACAGACCTCCTTTTTTTTCAGAATAAAACATTCGAAATGAGAAAAGTCACGAGTGTGAATCATTACAATGGTAAGGGAGAAAGAAATCGAAGATTTATTGGAAATAATTAATTTGTAGCCCTTAATGGGTTACAGATCCTTTTTTTCTTACAATAGAAATGAAGAACATTGGAAAGATAATTATTAGCAAAAATCCAAATTGTCTAATAGAGCAGCAATAAGATTCTGAAATGGGAAGGATAAAAAATTGAATAGTCGGGAGTTTATGCGAAAATATCTTACAAGCTATGATTTTTCTAGATTAGTAAGAAAATTTAAACTCAATACTGGTGAAACAAGAGCATTATTAATAGATCAAATTGTAACAAATCCAGATTATAACTTAAATGAGTTAGGACAAGTAATAGGAAAAGATAGGTTAAAATCTATTTGCAGATTCCTTAAACTTCCAGTAACAGGATCAAAAGAAAAGTTGTGGGAGCAAATTGTAACCATTCTTAACCTGAAAGAGGGAAAGGAGGAGAAAAAACCTTCCCTTTCAAAAGCATCAATTTCAGGATTTATGAACAAATTCATGAAAAAAGAGTCTATTAAAGAAATAGTTAACGAATTTCCAATAAAACAGACTGGAACGAAAGAACAATTAATAGATCGTCTTTTAGCCGATCCAGACTTTGAATTACATGATGTTTTCTATGGTTTTGATCTCTGGGATTTACAAGAGATTTCTCAAAAACTTCGAGTTCATTCATCCGGTAATAAAGAGGAATTATGGCATGGGATTCTCCAGAAGCTAGAAACCGAAGAGCCTGAATTAAAAAAAGTAACTGAACCGTCCCATGATAGTCCTGATCGTAACCTTGTTCAAATTATTCAGGAATGGGTTCCTACTAAAAGACATCGATCTGAGGGAGAATATCAGACAGAACTTCGAAGTTTACTTGAGTATAAGTATCAATTTAACGTTAAAGAGGAAGCAGGCGAGACACAAGTTGATATATTGGTAGAAAACGAAAAACCTATCGAATTAAAAAAGAATCCAAATAGAGGAGATTTTGATCGTCTGTCGGGCCAAATTGAGCGGCATATCGAAAAATATGGGAAACTCATTATTGTAATATGTCAATTGCAACATAGAGACCTGTATAATGAGTATAAATCTCGTTTTGAGGAACGTTTTTCTTCAGACCAATTAATTTGGATTGTGAAATGAAATTTATTTAGAAGAATTGTTTAGCTTATCTTGTTGAAAAATATTAGTTCTCCTTCTTCTTTCCCAATCCAATTGTAAAAACTTGGATTTGCTCAGGGAATAAACTTTTCTGACATTTGGGACAAGTTCTTTGGAGTTTGATCCACTCAAAGAGGTGGTGGGAATGAAAGTTGGTTTCACATTTATAACAACGTCCTACTGTCTCCCCAAAGGCAATAGGCGCACGACAGATTATACAATTTTCTTGAGTGGTGTGACACTGAGGACAGGTTTTACTATTCCGTTCTAACGGGGTTCCACAATGCGGACACCCATAGACTGTTGACACAGATTTCAACAGTTCTTGGATTTGCGCAGTCTTATGAAATACTCGTAAATTCGGATAATATAATACAAATGGAACCTGTTTTTTCAGCAATCCCTCAAAAATAGTATGGTAGCTATCAAGCAAATGTTCAAGGTTTTTCAAATATTGAGCACGATTATCCGCAAATGGGATAGGTCCAATCACATCTATTAGAGGAATCATCGCACCTTCCGGATATTGGGTACATCTAGCTAATATATGATAAATCGATTGAATTTGTTCTTTCTTATTTTTACCAATTACCGGAAGTATAAAACCAGGTATTTTGATATTATCAAGGATAGATGACAAAGCTTCAACAAATTGAGTTCTGAGTAATTGTTGGGTTTTTCCTTCAGCGGGAGCTTGAAATTCTTCGAAATCTTGGACGGCTAATTCTGGATGTTGTGCAAAAAATGCTTCAGAAAATTGTCCAATGGTAGTATGTAACCATAACGGGAGAAAATTTTCTAATGTCAATTGTTGGTCTCTCTGTGTTGAGAGGTTGAAATGCACTAATGTTAATTCTTGACCTCTCTTTTCTGCTCTCTCTTTTTTGCTCTCAAACATCATTCTCATGAATGGTGACAATTTCAGAGTAGATTTCTTCTGAACA
>JAEOTI010000784.1 GCA_016839955.1 Candidatus Hodarchaeota archaeon
CCTAAACTTAGAATACAAGCAGCTTCACCATCACGTTTTCCAATAGCTTTAGCTATAACTATTGCCTCTTTATGAAGGTTTTCAGCCTTTTCAAGTTCTCCTTGTTGCCTATATAACTCAGCGAGGTTATTTAACGTAATTGACAAGCCAGATTCCGCTGCAGTTGATTTAAGCTGTTTTTTAATTGAGATAGATTCCAAAAAATGATCTATTGCTTTTTGGAGAAAGCCTAAGTTATGATAAACAATACCCAAATTCTGTAACGAAGCAGCGATTCCTTCTTTGTCAGCTAATCGTTTTCGAATTCCTAAACTTTCAAGATAATAAGCTTCAGCTCCTTCTGGGTTTCCACGAACCCACTCTAGATTTGCACGGTAATTCAATGCATAAGCACGACAAAGATCGTATGATATCAAGGAGCTTTTAGAAATCGCTTCGTCAAGAAATTTCTCTGCTTGGGAGAAATCCCCTCGCCTTTGGTAGAGTTTTCCTAGTTCAGCAAGTGAATCTGTTTCAAACTCTTCCATTTCCTTGATATCTTTTGTTTGCGCCCGGATTTCTAATAATATAGGAAGAGCATTCTCAAAGTTGCCGATATGTACTAATTCACGTGCTTCAGCTAGTTTATTATATATTTCATCTCTTGTAAGAGCCAAAAGCATTCAACTCAAAATATAAAGAGATCTGGTAAGACATCCAAGCATTAACTTATTTGATTTAATATACTATTTTTCTGAAAAAAACATCAAATAGTGTAGCATCCAATTATGTTTTTTTTAGCACTTTAGTTGTATTTCCTATATTATCCGGTTAAAATGAGTTTTAGGTGAAGTATCGTTGAATATAGTCTCTACAATCTACTTTTTTTTTTAATAAGAAAAGTAAAAACAAGAAAAATCAAAGGTCTTTGATGTCATCTAAGAGCAAATGTCTTTTCAAAGACATTAGAAATTTCAAGTAAACAATTATCTAATTTACAATAATACAATCAATATTGAAGAAGGGCGTTCTTAGGCTTTTATTGAGGTTCAATTCATGAGTGATTTAGATTTAGCAAGTTTGAGAGAATTAATTGAAGAAATACATAGAGAAAACTCTATGGCATGGGAAGTTTCAAATCAAGCAAATAGAGAACTGCAGATTCTCTCTCTTGAGTTAGGACTTACTGTTGATGATTTGGAAAAAAAACGAGAAGAACTCTTTCAAGGTAGACGCGCAGTAGAAGGAGCAATAGAAAGTCTTGGGATAGTACGAGACGAGTTAATAGCAGAGCATCAGAGACTAATGATAGAAGTTGAGGAATCTAAAGAAGGACTTGAATTTGCTCAACAAGAATCAGAGAAGAAAATTGCTGAGGCTGAGCATTCATTAGAACAAAATCTTTCACTTAAAACGAGAGAACTTGATGCAAATATCATCAGTAAGCGATCAACTATGTCACAAACAACGGAACAGAAAGACCGGAAATTCTCTGAAGCAGTTGCGAAAGCAGAGAAAGATTACAACGATACTGTAAAAGATGCAACAAAAAAAGCTGAAGAGAAAATCGTAAACACAGAAAAAGAAAGTGAAGAGAAAATAAGTACAAGAAAAAAATACTACGAGTCTAATCTAACGAAGATAAACAAAGAGATTCAAGAAATTACAAAAAAACTAGAAAAGGCTGAGAAGGAACTCGAAAAAAAGGAAAAGGCGATAGAAAAACAAGATAAGAAAGTAAAAAAAGCTTCTGAAGATAAAAAAGCATCTGAAACTGCAAATCTCGATAAACTACGTAAAGAACAGCTTGAAATAAGAAAACAAATTGATGAATTTAAAGAGACTTTGAATGCTACACAAAATGAGCGTAAAAACACAGAAGCAACTCAAAATCAGGAACTTGAAACTCTCTTAGAAGAAGAAAAACAACAATGTGAGGAGATAAGAAATACTACAACAAAAGAAAAGGAGAAGATCATCGAGCAACAGAGAGCACAATTGGAAGAATTCAGGAGCTCCCAGCGCGAAATTTTATTACAAATGAAGGCTAAAGATGCCTCAACAGTTGATGATTTGGAAGGTTCTGCAAAAGAAACTCTAGAAAAAATAAAAGAAGAAGAAGTAACGAATCTTGAAAAATTAAGGTTAACTGAGACTGAAAAGGTAAAAAGACTACGTGCTGAAGTGGAAAAGGAAGTTAAAAATAAAAAGAAAGACTTTGAGGTTTTACGAAAAGAAAAATTGCTGGATGTTCAATCAGAGGTTGTAAGAACCTATCAATCTCTATCAAATCTGCTTAAACAATTAGAACTTGAAGTGGAAAAATCTCTCACATCAGTTCCAAAAATAAAAGCTCCTCCTAAAAAGCAAAGCACCAAAGCTCCCCCTAAAAAACAAAAGAAAAAATAAGCTTTAGGATCTAACAGATGTATTTTGATTCGTATGTTAATAGAGTATAAAATTGGAGATTGTCGGAGTCTCCTAAAATCAATCAGAACACAATCCATTGATCTAGTTGTGACATCCCCTCCATATAACATAGGAAAAAATTATGGAACGTATTCTGACTCTATTAGTTTTGATGATTGGAAGAAACTCATTACAGATGTTGGTAAACAGATTTTTCGGGTATTAACACCATCTGGAGCTTTTTTCCTTAACTTATCTCCAATTCCTGGACCTAATAAAGAAATTATTCCATTACCGTATATTGCATATCCAATAATGAAAGAAATTGGATTTATGCTAAGAAATTCAATAATTTGGACATTCAATAACATGCAGAATTGCACTAAACGTCTTAGTGGTCGTTGGGAAACCATTCAATGGTGGGTTAAAGACCTTGATAATTATGTTTTTAACCTAGATAAAGTAAGGATACCTTACATAACTCAAGGAGATAAAAGGATCGAAAGAAGAGGGGGTATTGGGAGAAATCCCACTGATGTGTGGTATTTTAATCGCATAAACAACATGACGAAGAAGAAATTAGGTTTGGATCACCCAACTATTTATCCTCTTCAAATGATTGAACGAATAATCACAATGGCAAGTAAAATGGAGGACACTGTCCTTGATCCCTTTCTTGGAAGTGGAACAACCCTTGTAGCAGCTATTAACCTTTCAAGAAATGCAATTGGTTTCGAGATTGACGAAAAATACTGTAGTCTGATCCAAAAACGAGTTGAACAAGAGAGCATCATACAAGAAGACTTAGAATTTAATTTTAATGGACCACAATTTTCTAAGATAATCTCAAAATCAGCTTAAAATCATTGGAGGAGAAAGTTTTCTCAAACATTGGATTGGATAAATATAAAAAGGAATTATTTTCAGCGCTCAAAATAAGGAAGGGTCCTTATCAACTCATAATATTAAATATTAAGTCAATATTGAAAAATCATTCAAAATTATTCTCTGATGGATTATTATCTATATTTACAAAGCTTTTAGCTAAAACTGGATTAATTTGGTGTTTTGTTGAGGATTTTTTTAACTATAAAGAGAAGAAATATGATTTTCGAACATATAATGTCCTTTCAGATTTTGAGACCCATTTTACAGTAAGGAACTGTATTGTCAGATTTAATCCAAATCAACAAGAAGGCGTACTTTTCAAATCCTTTTATGATTCAATTATTTTCTGTTCCAAAGATCCAAAAGAATACAAATTTTTTAAAGACAGAATTCGCGAGAAACATATTTGGAAAGATTACGAATGGGGTGGTGGAAGAAGAAGTCGTTACAACCCTAAAGGTAAAGATCCAAGTAATTTTTGGATACGAACAGAAAGTCATAAGGGGAAAATTACAGCCTACTACCCTTTAACTGAGTTTGAAACTCTAGAGAGAATTATTTTATCTTCCTGTTCTTCAAATGATTCTATTTTACTTGTATCAGACTCATTAAATAACGATACCATTGGTAAAATAACGAAAAAACACACCATTGATCTCATTAATATTGAATATTCACAGAAAAAGATTAACTCAAATGGATTTCTGCAGAAAAGGAAGGAAAAACCTTATACTGAATTAAAAGAGGTTAATTCAAGGCAAGCTGAGTCTATAATTTACTATAAAAGTAGTGAATCAATGAATGAGATATTAGACGAAAGTGTAAAGGTTATTGTTACGAGTCCACCATACTGGGGACTCCGAAACTATGATCATCCAAATCAGATTGGTTATAATGAGACGTATGAAACTTATCGAGCAAGATTACTACAAATTTGGCAAGAATGTTACCGCGTCCTTTCTCCAAATGGTACGATTTGGGTAAATATTAACAAGAGAATAACAGATGGTAGATATCGAAACATACCCCATGATTTCGTAATTGATCTTGTTAAAACAAACTTCATACCCATTGATATAATCATCTGGCATCGACCAATATCTGTTCCAGGATATGGTGAAAAAAATCTAGCTGATAGATATGAAGTAATCCTTTTATTTGCTAAGAGTTTAGATTATGAATTTTCAGAAAATGGCATTTATTCTTCAGAAGATTATGCTCCTTCCTACATTAGCCAAAACCTGAATATTTGGAAAATGTTTAGGAAAATTGGGAACATAGGAAAGACCATTAAATCAATGAAAAAAGACTGTGGATTGAAGCATACAGCCATGTTTCCAGAAGAACTTCCTCGGCGAGCAATACTGATTGGTTCAAATAAAGAAGATCTAATTCTTGACCCTTTTCTTGGTTCTGGCACAACTCTTGCAGTAGCAAAAGAACTAGGAAGATCTGGAATAGGCTATGAGATTAATCCAAAATATCGCTCATTAATCGATTTTCGACTACGAAATAAGTAGTCACTTTAAAATTTCTCAGAATCATGCCAAATCTTTTTTCACAATGATCTCCCAAAGATCATATGCTTCAAGATAGGTTTCTTCGACCTTGAAATAACCTAATTTTTCGTAAAAGTCAATAGCGTATGGGTTAGCAGATATCTGAGTATATGTATAGCCTTGTAAACTAGCCAATTTCTCAAGATGGGTAATTAATTTTGACCCTACACCCTTTCCTTCGCAATTAGGATCAACGAAGACATCCATAATGAGATTCTTACGAACCGCTGCGGTACCAATAATTTTGTTGTTTTCTTCCGCAATAAAGATTTTCTGTCCGTGATAGGGTTTACTAAAATAATCGGGCTTATATTCAATATACAACAATTGAATGGTAGCCTCTGGATAATCCTTACTAAGTGATTCTTTGACTGTCTTTCTGACTAAATTTGACACGCCTACAGAATCTTCTGGCTGGAAATCTCTAATAGTTATCATTTTTATAACCAATAGTGTCAATTATATAATTGAAATATCATCCATTAAATTATTTACCGAATAGTTACAATTCTAGTCTTTTGTATACATGATCCTAAACCTTATTGGTTCTTAGTTTCCAGTTTTACTAAGCGATGCATTGATTTGAGGTCGTTAGAATATTCTAATAAATCATCAGGTATTGATATTCCTTCAAGCGGAGAATTTAATCCCAAACTACGCTCTTGTTTTGTTTTCCAAATAAATGAATTGAATTCCATTAATCTTTGTGTTTTATTTTGGAAATCTTCCAGAATCTTAGTTTCTCCTTGAGGAAAAGGTAGAGTATGAATTTTATCATTATATAAGCGCCTATAGATGATATCTGTAATAAATGGGATAATTGGTGACATGAAGCGAAGAATTGTCTTTAGAACTAAATGTAGAGTATACCTTGCCGATTGGTCTCCATCATATGCTCTATATTTCACCATCTCGATATAATTACTAGCAAAAATATCACGAATGAAGCTTCGAGCTCTATTAGCAGGTTTAAAGAAATTATATTTCTCATAGCTTTGATTACAATCAATGATTAAATCGTTCAGTTCTGAAAAGATCCATAAATCGGTGTGGTTAAGCTTTTCAGGACGACAGGGTTCCTCAAAATTCGAAATAAATCGAGATATATTCCAGAGTTTTGAGAGAAATTTTTTTGTCCCTAGAATTTTGTCCTTTGAGATGCGAAAATCTTCTCCAACATTTGTTTCTGATGCAGCCCATAACCTAAATGCATCAGCACCAAACTCATCAAGAATCTTACCAGGGTGTAGTACATTGCTTCTAGATTTCGACATAGCTTGTCCATGTTCATCTAATCCCATACCGTGAATCCAAACCTTTTGGAATGCTGGTTTTTTTGTATGATAATAACTACGAAGCAAAGTCAAGAATAACCAAGTTCTTACAATATCTCTTCCTTGGGGACGTAATGTGCAAGGAAAATTTTGCTTGAAAAATTCATTATCTCTTAGATACTGTGTTACAAAAAGATTTGATATACTTGAATCTACCCAAGTATCAAATACACGAGTTTCTCCTTCAAAATCTGTTGCTCCACAATGGGGACAGTTATTGAAAGGAGGTTCTTCACACCAAGGTTTGTAATAAGGTCCTGGTTCGGGGGTACAAGGTTTTTTACATGTTTTGCAATACCAAATTGGTATTTCTGTATGGTAATATCGACTACGAGAGATCGGCCAATCAATTGTAATAGCTTTTGTCCAGTCAAGGAGAATTTGCTTGTTTTTCTCAGGTAAAAATTCAATATCAGGGAGGAGTGAATAAATATCTTTCTGTGCAAAGCCAATTTGATTAATATAATATTCTGGTAGACTAATAAGTTCAATCGGTGAACGTGACCGCTCACAGATTGGTATCTTATGTGTTCCAGATTCAATTTTTCCGATATACCCCTTTTCCTTAAGAATTGATATTATTTCTTTTCGAGCTTTATTAGGAGTTAGACCCTCCAATTTACCAGCAGCTTTGGTCATGAGACCTAATTCATTTATTGCTATTATTGGTTCTAACTGTAATTCTCGAAATATTTGTACATCGGTTAAATCTCCATATGAGCACATCATCACCGCACCAGTACCAAATTCTGGTTGTACAATTGGATGAGGAAGAATTGGTACTTCTCTATCGTAGTAAGGGATTATTACATTTTTCTGATGTAATTCCTTGTATTGTAAATCTGTTGGATGTACTAATATTGCTTGACAAGCACAAAGAAGCTCAGGGCGAGTTGTAGCAATGGAAATTTTTTTTTCCGATTGGAATAAGCAAAAGTCTAGATATATGAAGCTCATTTCTTTTTCTTCATAATATATCTCTGCTTCTGCTATGGTAGTTCGACACGATGGACAAAAAAAATTGGGTCTCTGATCTTCATATACAAGTCCCTTATTCCATAAATCAAGAAAACAAGCTTGAGAGAATGACCGATATTCGTCAGAGTCAGTTTCATAATATAATTCAGGACTATAATCAGCAGAAAGCCCTATCCGATGAGAAAGACTGAGAATTTCGTTTGAAAGGTCATCAATGGTTTTTTTACAAAGCTGGATAAACTCAGTCCTTTCAAATTCATGTAACCGTTTGTTGAATTTTCGTTCAGTCGTTAGTTCAATATTAATTCCATTACGATCAAGGCAGAATGGAAAGATAACAGCTTTGCCTTGCATACGTTCGTACCGGGCAATCATATCGAGTAAAGCATATGCAGCTGTTGCTCCAATATGCCATTC
>JAEOTI010000785.1 GCA_016839955.1 Candidatus Hodarchaeota archaeon
GTCTCCTAATAGTAGGTATGAAGATGGTTCGTGCTGATGAGAATCTTCTTAGTGATCATTATGCTGAACATATTGGAAAGGAGTTTTATCCATCATTGATTCAATTTATGAAGAGTAACCCGGTTGTTGCTTTCGTTTTAGAAGGTGAAGGGGCAATTAAAGTGGGTAGAAAAATAACAGGCGCAACTAATCCCACTAATGCTATTCCAGGAACTATTCGAGGGGATTTTGCACATGCCCTACCTAATGGGCAAAATCTAATCCATGCCTCAGCAACAGAAGAAGATGCAAAACGAGAAGTTGCTCTTTGGTTCAATGAAAATGAGCTGTTTTCATATCAGCGTGCAGATCATGAACATACTCATGGCTAAATGTAAACCAATAACCATAGATTATTATAACCTCTGACTATGAATAAAAGTTGGAGGACAAGTTTTGGAATTACAAGAAGAGCTGGACCCCTCATGCTTTCGTAAATCGGATCTCTCGTTACTTGATATCATAGGTAATCCCACCCGACGAAAGATCCTTACTCTTCTTTCATGTGAACCACATTATGCCTCTCAGCTTTCCCGTCTCTTGAAAATATCTCAACCTGCTATTGTTAAACAATTACGGATTCTAGAAGAAGCAGGTCTTACGATTTCAGAAAAACAACAAGATCCTGGAGAAAAGGGTCCTGAACGACTTTATTACTCAATTGCCTCAGAATTTATTCTTGTTTTTTCATTAGGGGCAAACTATGCTCATGGTAGATGCTGGGCAACTGAATCTAGAAAATATACCAATGAAAACATTCTTCCTAAGGATATTCCGCCATTAAACGAAATTGCAAAGCAATTAACAAACTTGGAACAAGAAATTGTTTCGAAAGAACAAGAATTAGTACAATTAGAAACCAAACGGAATAAGCTATTTCACCATGTATTGTTAATGCTCCAAAATGATAAGGAATTAAAAACAGCCAAAGCATATTTACAACGTGCAATAATACGAGCATTGCTTATGTGTGATGACAAGGTTTGTATTGATGAACTAGCGAACTCTCTTGAAAAAGGAGAAGCTGAGATAATAAAGCATTTGAAAAAATTAGGTCAACGAGCATTAGTTGAATTTGATCTTGAAGAAGAGGATGTTCGGTTACCTGTTAGTTGAATTGATCCAAAAATTGCATTTTGAAATAGAAAGAGTAGTCTTTTTTCCAACAGATTTTTTAATAATCAAGAATGAAGTTGCAAATGGAGAAAACTGAAATGGGGTATCGCGTTCTCGAAACTACAAATAACAGAAATTTCCATTTTAAGTAGAAAACGGATTTCTAAGATTATACCCTATATACAGATCCCCCAAAAGCGAATTTCTTTTAATTATTCCATTAATTTTGTTTATTACGTACTAATAAGAGCTTTGTTCTTGCATTACTACGGTTTAAACAGAATCAATAGACAATCCAAACAAGGAACAATCGCTTCTCCACAAAAGGTGATTTGAGATGACTGAGGACTTCGATGATTTCATAAAACGAACAGGGAAAAAATGGCAAGATATATGGGACAAAGAAAAAACCTTTGAAGCTGATCCAAATCCTACTCGTCCAAAATTCTTTCTAACTTTTCCATATCCTTATGTAAATGCATCAGTTCATTTAGGCCATGGTTATACTGTTCTGAAAGCTGATTTTTTAGCCCGGTACAAAAGGATGAATGGATATAATGTCCTTTTCCCTCAAGGATTTCATGCCACAGGAGAACCCATTGTTGGGATGGCGAAACGATTAGTAGAGGGTGATGAATCTCAACTTAGAATTTTACGCATGTCTGGAATCTCTGAAGATGAGATTCCGAAATTCCATGATCCGTTACATATTGTAAAAACTTTTGTTCCAATGATGGAAGGCGATTTACGGAGCATCGCTGTAAGTGTAGACTGGCGAAGGAAGTTTGTCACTGCAATAACTCCGTCCTATAGTAAATTTATTAGTTGGCAATATGAAACACTCCATAAAAATGGTCGAGTAGGCATTGGTAGTCATCCTGTTGTTTATTGTCCGAAGTGTGATAGCCCCACAGGAGATCATGATAGATTAGAAGGAGAAGGCGCAACTGTTCAAGAATATACTCTGTTAAAATTTTCATTTGAAGATGCAATTATGCCTGCTGCAACATTACGACCCGAAACGATCTATGGCGTAACTAATATGTATTTACACCCTGATGCTAACTATGTAAAAGCAAAAGTGGACGATGAGAAATGGATTGTTTCAAAAGAAGCTTTCACAAAAATCAGTGAGCAAGGTTACAATACAGAAATAATAACTGAGCATAAAGGAAGAGAATTCATAGGTAAAACCTGTAAAAATCCGGTTACAGATCATGAAATTCCAATTTTCCCTGCTGTCTTCGTAGATCCTACAAATGGTTCTGGTGTAGTGATGTCTGTTCCATCACATGCACCCGTAGATTGGGTCGTTATCAAAAATCTGAAGGATAATCCTGAATCTCTAATAGAATATGGAATTTCACCAGATGTTATAAATTCCCTGAAACCAATTTCTTTGATTACTGTCGAAGGTTATGGAGAACACCCTGCTATTGAGATCATTGAAGAAATGGGAATTACTGATCAAAAGGATCCTCAAGTGGAAATAGCTACGAAAACGGTATATAAAAAAGAGTTTCACACTGGTTTTACAAAGGAAATTACGGGAAAATATGCAGGAACACCAGTTAAAGAAATTAAAGATATTCTAATCGAAGATTTCACGGAATCAAGAATAGTTTCTCCGTTATATGAAACTTCTGAACCTGTTGTTTGTCGGTGTGGAACACCAAATTATGTTAAAGTACTATCAGAACAATGGTTCTTGAAATATGGAGATCCAGGATGGAAACAGCTCACTCAAATGAACCTGGAAGAAATGGCGTTCTATCCCCCTGAAATTCAATCTACATTTTCCCATGCGATAGATTGGTATAACAACAAAGCTTGTGCTAGAAAATCTGGTTTAGGTACACCTCTGCCCTTTGATAAAGATTGGATTGTAGAAACATTATCTGACTCAACGATCTATATGGCTTATTATACTCTTTCTCATTTCTTCAATTCGAAGTTAATTACAGCTGAACAAGCCACTAGTAACTTCTTTTCCTACATCTTTCAAAATGAAGGCGATCCTCAGACGATTACAGAAGAAACTAATATTTCTGAAGAATTATTGGAGAGAATTAAGGGAGAATTTGAATACTGGTACCCTATGGATATTCGACTAAGTGCTAAAGATCTTGTCATGAATCATCTCACTTTCTGTTTATTTCAACATACAGCGATGTTTAAGCCTGAACACCAACCCCAAGCTTACAGTGTTAATGGTTACATGAGTTTTGAAGGTCAAAAAATGAGCAAGTCTAAAGGATTATTTACTCCTTTATCAAGCGCTGTCGAAATCTATGGTGTTGATTTAACTCGATTAGGGTTACTTCAAGCTGGTGAAGGACTAGACGATGCTAAATTCATTGAAAAGGAAGTTCGCGCCTCGAGACGATGGCTTGAAATGCTATATAAATATTCAAATAAGAAAACAACCACCGACCAATGGCATCATCTAGATAAATGGCTTATAAGCCGTTTACAGGGGCATATTGAAGCAGCGATAGGGCATGCAGAGAATTTACGAACTAGATCATTTATTCAAGTAAGCCTATTCGACATTCTGAATGATATGCGTTGGTACTTAAGAAGATCAAAGGATATTGGACCTGCTTTTGAGACAACTTTGAAAACATCCATTTTACTTCTAAATCCAGTAGTCCCCCACTTTTCTGAAGAAATTTGGGAGAGTTGGGATGAAAAAGAAAGATTAACATTCAAAAAATTCCCTGAAACTGATGAATCTAAAAAAGAACTGAAAACAGAGGAAAAAGAACAATTCTTACGAGATTTAATGGAAGATATTGAGAAAATCAAACAAGCTACAAAGATGATTTCATTTGATCATCTTGCCCTTTACGTGGCTGAACCATGGAAATATAAAGTCTTCAGTATAGCGACATCAGATGTACCTCGAACTGAATTAATTAAGTCAATAATGAAAGATCCAGAGATCAAGAAACAGGGATCAATGGCAGTAAAATACGCTCAAAAGTTACAACGAGAATTTCCTCGTTCAAGATTGTTTGATCAAACTGAAGAGTATGAAGCCCTGGACAATATGAAGAGCTTTTTAGAAGAGACGTACAATTGTAAAATATCTATAACTCATGCAAAAGATGCAATAGATAAACGAGCAAAGTTAGCTGAGCCATATCGCCCCGCAATAACCTTATCCTAAAGTTTAAATTATTGAACCCAAGAATCTAGGGGTTTTGTGGTTCTTTTTTTCCCTTTAGCCTTCCTCATGACTTTTTGGAAGTCCACATCAATTGAGGATATCGTTTTTCGTCCCAACATTTCCAGAATCTCATTACAATTTGCTGGAGCGTTACCATGATAATGGTTGTTCCAATATCCGAAAATTTGCTCATGGTTATGTAAAAGATTTTGAACCTTAGGTAACCATTCTTTGACTTCTGCTTTAGAATAGCGATAATTATACCAAGGGCTTTTCCCATGACCATGCCATCTCACATAAGCAAACGGAGCTGTTTTACGACCTAAGATGGGAGGAAGGAGTGGTTCATCCACTATACAATAGGCTACATTATAACGGTCTAATAGCGCAAAGACAGGACTTTCTTCTCCTTTAGGTACCCAACTCATGTGACGGAATTCGACCGCAAGTTGGAGATCCGAAGGCCACTCAGCAAAAAAATTTTCTAATCTTGAAGTTTCCTTTGAGGAAAAACTTGGAGGTAGTTGAAGGAGACTAGGTCCTAATTTATTTCCAAACCCTTTCTTCATAATTTCTAAATAAACTTGAAGATCGGGTTGCCAGTCCTTTTCAATTTTTTTCTTGTGTGTAATTGTTTGGGGGATCTTTGCAGCAAATTTGAAACCTTTTTGTGTTA
>JAEOTI010000786.1 GCA_016839955.1 Candidatus Hodarchaeota archaeon
GAAGTGAAAAATCCTACTTTCTTTACAAATTATAGAGAATCTGCCCGTATCCTTCTAGATTTATCTTAAGTGATATATCATCAGGAGAAAAGAATGAATAGATACTGAAAAATGCTTCTTTTAATGGTTTAAGATCAAAAATCAATTCTTTTGTTATCAAAGCTTCACCTAAGTCTCCATTGGAATCATGACTAAGCACAACTGATGTTTGAATTGGGTATGATTCCATGAATTCACCTGCACCGATCAACTCGAAATCATGGCTTATTAGACCTCCACTATAGGAAACTTCAATTGTTAAAAGGTCACCATCCAGGTCAACACTAAAAAATTCGAAAGCCTCTCTTGAAGACTTATCAAAGGCGGGCCCATCAATAACTACTGGCTGTATTGCCATATAATCATCTGCTAAAGAGAGAGGATTTAATTGATTTGCTAATATTATTCCTACACCGAGAATACTTGGCAATCCAACTACTAACAATATTATAATTCGTAGTTTTGCTGATATGTTCAATTATTTCACCAAGTAGCTAACAATTTCTTCATATCATAATACCATGCAATCGAACAGTGTGTCCTAATTTATGAAACATCTGTTCTATTCAATGGACTATTACAGAAAGTATTTTTGTTTATGAATATGTATATGCCTCAAAACGGACTGAAGAAATTTCAAGGATAATGAGATAAAATGAGCATAGAGATAGTTGAGGCAAATATTCTCGCTAAACAGATGAAAGAGGTACTAATAGGAAAAAAAATAGACTCCTATCATTTGCAGAATTACGAAAGAATGCAGAAGGTAGGTTTTCTAAACAAAAATATCATAGATTTTAATCAGTTATTAAATGGAAAAATTACTGCCGTGATAGCAAGGGGCAATACAATTCGTGTTGAATTTGATAATAACATGAATTTACTGATTGCCCCAGAATATGGAGGTGAAGTTTTATTCAATAGAGATGAAAAGGGTGTATCCTCAAAATATCACCTGAAAATTCAATTTAATGATAGTACATCGTTAACTGTGAGAATTAAAAGTATGGGCTGTATTCTTGCGCTCACTAACGATGAATTAGCTTCTTCTTACATGTATAAAAGGGATTTTTTAAGTGGTATATCACCAATTGAAGATGAATTCACATTTGAACGTTTTTCTAAGAAGATTAGTACTCTTAATAGGAATTTAAAAACAATACTTGTCGGAAAGAATTCTATTCTAGTAGGTATATCGAACAGTGCCTTTCAAGATATTATTTACAGAGCAAAACTTTTCCCTAAAAAGAAGGGGTCAGAATTAAATATAGATGAAAAAAAGGCACTATTCAAAGCTATCAATGATTTAATTCTTGAACGAACAGAACTAGGAGGAAAAAATTTATTCATTGATCTGTATGCTAAAACAGGGAAATACCTCCCTAAAATGGGGCCAAATATGAAGGGGCAAAATTGCTCTGAATGTGGAACGGGAGTCGAAAAATTGAGTTTTGGAGGAGGACAAATCTATTTTTGTCCTACTTGTCAGGAGCAATAACCTGAATCCTCTGCTTCAAAGATTGAATTGTTCGTAAATGAAATCAACGAGTTTATGTAGAAACTTTTTTTTAGCCCGATAACGGAAATATTTCAATGCAGATCCATCGCAACATTCTTACTTTGATTATTACCCATTTTTTATGGGGTTTTGTCAATTTTACTTATTCTATCCAGATCCAACCGTATCTATTATCTTTTTTCGGTACAAATCCCGAATCTGCTGAAATAGTTGGTTTTATTCTGACTTTGGGCAGCTTTACTGCGGTTATTCCCCTACTCTTAAGCTTCTACGCTGAAAAATTTGGTAGACGAAATTTCATTGTTCTGGGCCAGTTTCTTAGTTTAATTGGATTAGCTAGCTTAGCATTTCTAACTAATTCTATTTTATTCGCTTTTTTAGGCATATTACTATACAATATTGGTATTGGATTTTACGATCCTCCTTTACAGGGTATTATTCATGAAACGGCCAAGTCCAATCGTGGTATAGCCTATTCCCTTGTCTACAATTCTTTATCTTTAAGTGGAATATTTGCCTCCTTCATTATTCAACAATTAGGTGATCAATGGATTATTCCAGTACTTCAAGCAAGTTGTCTCCTATTGATGGTTTCAGTATTTGTTAATGTCTTATCTCTTAATGATATACTCCCTAAGAAGACAAAGGTTCAATTCCCACTTAGAGAGTTGTTTAAAAATCCATTAGCTAAGTGGATCGCATTTATCTTCTTTTTTGACTCATTAGTCTGGGGTTTACCTATGTCTATTGAGAATAGCGTCATTATAATTCTATTTGGAGTTGAGTCAAACTATCTTGGTCTTATACTGTTCATCCAGATGATTGTAACGGTCATTCTACAATATCCGATCGGTATTCTTGTGGATAAATTTGGGAAAATGTTTGGGCTCATCGTTGGAGAAGCATCAGGGTTGACATGGTTATTTTTCTTCTACCTGGCTTTGATTAATCCTGATAAGTTTTACATTCTAATTATTCTGGCTCATGCAGCACTAGGTTTAAGTGTTGCTTTTTGGAGACCGTCAGTTACGTTAAGTTTTGTGACCATAGAAGATGACAATGCAAGTACTAATTTTGGTATGCTATCTTTTGTTCAACGAATAGGATGGGTTCCAACTGCAGCTTTAGGAGGATTAATCTTCGCAAATTTTGGATATTCAGTTATTCTAGCAATTACATTCTTCGGAACTCTGATATTGGTTATCCTTTTCCTTAAAGCCAATTCCTTGGAAAAATCTATTAAATCGAATTTGAAATAATAATTCTTA
>JAEOTI010000113.1 GCA_016839955.1 Candidatus Hodarchaeota archaeon
AATACTGAGTCTTCCATTCCTAATATGATTTTGAACACTTCTTGCGTCATTAAACCACCAATCACAAAGGATACTGACGAAACTGAAGGAATCTTTTCTTCAGGTTCCTCATAGGTTTCCTTCCGACGTTCGCCGACAGGTGGGCAGGCTTTTTGAAGGCGATGAGGAGGGATTAAGGGTTGACATTCTAAGCAAGGAGTTTTGTCAGGAAGGTATACCTGGAGATTTCCCCAGAATCCAAACATTCCACCTGAAACTAATGGAATTTTCTCACCCACAGCTAAACCATTTACCCATCTTCTTGTATCAAAGTTATCTAAACCATCAACTAGAACATCAAGATTCTTAAATTCTTTCTTAGGTAGTTCTTGAATTGGAGAATCAAAGGCTCTTATTTTGATATTAGAATTGATCCCCTGAAGCATTATAGCAGCATGATTCGCCTTTGAACCTCCGATGTGGAAGTCTCGAAACAACAATTGTCTAGAGAGATTACTTATTTCTATAGTATCCATATCAACAATAATTAACTCTCCCACACCAGACATTGCAAGCGCTGCGGCAACAACAGATCCAAATGCCCCAGCTCCTACAATCATCACTTTAGCATTGCTTAACTTCTGTTGATCCCACCCATCAACGAGAAACTGTCGAGAGTATCTCTCTCCTTTGTCTTTTTGTTTTTTGGAAGGATTAAATTGAGCTGCATCCAAATTCTTTACTGTAAAGCGTCTATGTCCACCCTTTGTTCGATAAGGATTCAGAACATTTTGTTTTTCTAGTCTTCGAAGAAAAGAAATCGAAATACCTAAATATCTTGCAGCTTCAGAAGAAGTAAGATCCCGAGGAACTTTCTTTCGAGAAGACATGGGATTTCACCTTCTTCTGCTCCATAAACGATGTTTAAACCTTAATTTGTGAGACTATAAAGATGAATTACCGCCTTCAGTGCGTGTAATTAGATACAATTTATCGAGAGGGCCCACTCCAGCTTCTTCAAGTGTCATAAAGTCATCAAGTTGTTGTCCACGAAATACAACGATAACCATTTGAGGAGGAATTCTTTTTTCTCTAGCCACTTCAGCTTTCACATCTTTTACCAAAGAATCTTTTTCAACACTAACTGTAAGTTCGCCACCGCCTATTGCCGAGACTACTGTAACTTTCATTGAAGTTTCAAACTCCTTATTCAAAATTTTAAATCTTTAAATGGAGAAAATCCGATTTCAACTTTAATCTAACAATATGTTGTAAAAAACCTTCCTCAATCTGTCATCTTTTGGAAAGTGAGATAAGCAATTGGTAGATATTTCAAGTGGAGTTAGCAAAATGGATCGGGAACTCGAAATAGAATCCCTTAAAACCCCAAAAGGAGGAACAGTTCCAACAGTAAAGGGTTTACAAACAATTATTGATAATATATACAAAGATCTAAGCCCATTAGAACAATCTCTTGCGGGTTTAACTCAAGGTTCTCAATCAGTAGCTAATAATGTCGAAAATCTCTCAAACCGCCTTGAATCCATACAACAATTTCTAGCTGACTTCCTCTTAATGCTTGGAAAAATTGATGCAGCTCTTTCGCAGCTCAACCAACGTGTAATGAACCTAGAAAACAATCAAGAGGGTTCAGGAATAACTAAATTAGATCTATTTGAAATCCGGGGTTCCCTTGCGGATTTATTAGCTCAATCTAAATTCTCTGATATATTTGAAGATGTCCAACAAAGTGTAAGGTCTGAAAGTAACGTGAAGGAACGAGATGATGTTTAAAAATAAAATTAGAGTGAAATCGACTGAATCACAAGGTTCTGATGCAAGTACATCAGTCAAATTGCCTTTATTACTACCAAACCTTGGACCTCAAATTAGCTCTATTTATACAAGAATCATCCTCTCTCCAAAAATATCCTTTGAATGGACATTTGAAGAGGATCTAAAGTGTGAGATTTGCTGGGGGAAAATTAAACCAGGGGAAAAGACACAAGAATGTTCTAATTGTAATAGGAAGTTTCATTATGCCCACATAGTCACTTGGCTTCGTTCTAAGGACTTTTGTCCAAGCTGTCGGACTAGTTGGTACAGTTCAAGACCATCTCGCTAGAGTCGGAATTCTTTAGGGCGCTATTTTTAGAGATTCTTTCTTTTTCGTTTAAATATGGGAATGGTTAAACTCCTGGGCGGTTTGGTTTCCTTTCTTTTGGTTACAGTTCCTTTAACTTTGTGTGAGATTCAAATCTCGATTAGACTCACCACAATTCTTTGGAAAAATGTGTTCCACTTCTAGTGGAATACTAATTTTCTCACAGTAAGCACATTCGTGACCCCATTTGAACAATAAGGATTCATGAATTTCGTAACCAGCTAATATACCTTGTTGGTACTCCTTCCCCTTGATCTCAGGCTCTTACTGATCACTCCGCAAGCCCACTGATCATCCGTAGGAGTCTCGTTGGGTAATTTCCTTTTCATCTTGAAACCAAGCTGAATTAGAAACAAAATCTATGTCTAAGCTTATCCATTCTTTTTCATTATCTAGTTCATGTAATAATCGAATATAGGCAAAATTTTCTGGCTCATAGAAATAAATATCCCAAGTAATTGAAGAAATAATTTGAAACGCAGGATTGCCAAGATCGATAATACTTCCAGAGCCTTGAAGCCTGATAATTTCCCCTTTAATTTCAGTTAATATCCTATCAATTGATTTACTGAGGTCATTAGTTATTCCCTCAATATTTTCAAGGAACAGATTGTAGGCTAGAGTGCTAGATTGATTATTGCTTCTTATTGTAGGACCAGTACGAGAATTAAGTGAGAATGATTTGATTGTTGTTTCTGTAACGTCAATTATTCTTTTGAAGAAATTTTGACAGTTATTTTCCATTTTAGGAGACTCCTAGTTCTTTAACCAGGGTCCTAATTTTTTTTGGAAAAATAGAATCTGGAGCGAATTCAATAACTGATTTACCGCTAATGTCGGATTGGATAACTTCTAGTGACACAGGAATTTCAATTATAGTTCTAAAAGGGTATTTATCTAAAATCTGTTTATTGTATGAGTCTCCCTCTTGAGGAAGTTTATTTACGACACAAATCATTCTATCAGGAGTAAAATCTTCTTCTTTTGCCAGTTCCACAATCCTTCCTACAGTCTGAAGCGACCTAATTGATGGATCAGTAACTATAATCATAATATCTGTTTGTTTAAGTGTTCCCCTTCCAAATACTTCTAGGCCTGCCTCTACATCAAGAACTACATATTCATCTCGTCGGAGAACGATATGTCGTAACAAAGCTTTCAATAGAGAATGCGCTGAACACATACAACCCTGTTCACTATGAGCAATATATCCAGCAATCAGTAGTAAAACATTATCTTGTGCGGGAGTTCCAAATTTTTCAATAAGGTCATTGACTTTAGGGTTAATTTTAAAGACACCCGAAGGAGCCCCTGGAAGACCAGTACGTGCATTAACAAGCTCCTCGTTTTCAACAATAGGGGTTATTGCCTCTAGTTTGTCTTTATCTAAACCTAAAGCAAAACCAAGATTGGGATTAGAATCTAAATCTACTGCGATAATATTTGCTCCACTTTGACCTAATACACGAGCTAGCGTAGCCGAAATTAAGGTTTTTCCTGTTCCCCCTTTACCCACAATACATATTTTCATGTCACATCTCTCAATCTTCAATTTTCTTTTCGTTTGAAGCCTTGGGCTTGGGTTTTGGTTCCCTTCACTTTGTAGTAATATTCTTCCAGCATCAACTTTATATCGACTCCCGAACTGGCAGATCTTCCAACCCCAGTATTAGGGCCTAAAATAAGAATAATTTTGCCTGATGAGTCAATTTCTTTAGACATTGATGATAAAGCACCTAGTTGAGTTCGAGGATCATCTGTTTCTACAGGGATAAGTACTTCTTTAGATTTAGGGTTAGATATACCTTCAGAAATTTTAATTGTCAATAATTGAGGAGCTAAAGTTTGAAGTTTCTTCCTTTGGTGTTTCCATTCTTGGAAAAATCGTTCAGCAGTCTCTACTATATCTTTTTCAGGGACTCCCCAGAGATTTTCGATCTTTTGCAATACTTGATCCCTTTGTTGAATTGCATTAATTGCAGGCTCTCCTGCAATAAAATTGATCCTTACAACACCATCTTGAATTCTTTCTGTGTTAATAATCTTTACAACACCAATATCACCAGTTCTTTCTGCGTGCGTTCCACCACAAGCTTCAACATCCCAATCAGCTACAGAAACAATACGTAAATTGGCGCCTGGTACAGCACCACCTTGGTAAATTCCTTGGCCGTATTTATTTTCAGCTTCATCTCGAGATAACTCTTGTGTATGAACTTCTCTATTCTCTATAACGATTTTATTTGCTTCAAATTCGATTTGCTGCTCTTGTTCGAATGTGAGACTATCAAAATGTGTAATATCTAACCTGGCTCTCTCTGGTGTTTTTAAGGCTCCTGCTTGCCAAACATGAGGCCCTAAGATTCTCCTTGCTGCTTCATTAATGATATGAGTAGCAGTATGCATTCTCATAACCGCTTTACGGGCTTTGATATCAATTTTACCAGTAATTTCATTACCAACAGTTAATAAGGAGTCTAAAACATCATGAATTATGATTGGGCCTTGTAAAAATACTTCTCGAACTTTAAACCCCTCGATATAACCAGTATCACAGACCTGACCCCCACTGGTCGGGTAAAACAGAGTTTGATCTAAGATAACAAAACGATTTTCATAAATGGCTAAAATTGTCGCAGAAAACTCATCATGTTCAACAAATTCATAATATAATTTAGTTGTTGGGGAAATGTCTTTCAAATCGAATATAGGACGGTCTTCTACTTCATTATGTACTTTTCTTGATTCATGTCTAATTTGAACTTTTTCGATGAAATTTTCTGGAACTACAAGAGATATATTCATTTCTCTTGCCACTTCTTGGGCAATTTCAGGGGGAATTCCTTGAGAATCGTAAATTTCAACGAGTTCATCAACATTCAATGAATTTTTTTGCTTTAATATCCCCCGAACAGCTTTCCTTCCTTTTTTAAGCGTCTTTCGATATCTTTTCTCCTCTACTTCTAAAATTTCGTATAGAGAACCCTTTTTTGCTTCGTTAAGTTCAGGAAAGAATGTTTTTAGTTCGTCAACATGCCAATCAACTAATTCTGCTAGAGTGAGATCAAACCCATAGTGATCAATTAAACTAAGAGTTCTTCGGAGAAGAAACCGAAGATTGTACCCCCCTCCTACATTACTTGGTAAAGCACCATCAGCTATTGCAACAAGCAACGCTCTCGCATGTTCAACAATCGAATAAAGATCTTTAACAGGTTCAATATCTGCCCTGATTTCTTCTGTATCCATTTTGAGGAGTGAAGCGATACGTTCCCATTCTTTCGAGATATTTACAACTTCATCAAAATTTAAAAAACCAGCATAGGGCGCAAAACGCTTCCAAGAATCGCTAGGGCGAATACCTATTCTTTTGTATGCCTTTGACAAGACCAATGGAAAAACAACATCGTAAGACATTGGTGTACCTTGAGAGACCCAAGGATAACGCTCTAATCCACTACCCATATCGATTACTTGGGTCTGTAGCTCACGAGAAGCACCATTCTTCAGGAGTTCATATTGCATGAAAACGCAATTACCTAATTCCATTCCATCAACGAAATATTCCATGGATGGACCCCAATTGCCACCTCCTGCCCAAATATCTTCAATCCAAGTTATTTTTTCAGGTGGGAAACCCATTCCCACGGTTAGCCAAGTTTGTAGATATTGAATTGCCTCTTCTTTGAAATAAATAAATTTTCCTGGCCTATTGAAGACGTGTTGACCCATCATCACAAAAAGGGAATAATGTGATCCAGTCAGACCTATATTTGGTAAGTCGTTAAACCTTAAGCACAATTGAGGTACTACTAAGGGATTGGCGGGAGGAGCAACGACACCCTCTACTGTATAGGGCTGAAAATCATATATACTTGCTTGAATAAAATCCGTATCATCTCTATGCCTTGCGACTACTGAATACCTTGGAATTTCAGTATGTTCAAATTCTTCAAAGACGTTGACAAATGTTCTCCAGCTTTCTTCATATCCTAATCGTTTGTGGGTTGGTGGATCTCCAATAAACTGATATCCACCCATACAGGAGGCTTCTCCACACGTGATTTGATCAGGTCTTAATGTCCAGAAGTTATTTCCACACTGGCAAGTTTTTCTTAACATATTTAATTCTTTTAAGGTATTCACGGGGTAATATTTCATATAATCCTGGGCTAATTCCTTCTTTTTCATTTTTTTAAACGATTTCATTGTTTTTATCTTCCCAGGCTAGAGAATAAGTTAGATTCGTTATCCATTAGGAAAAATCCTACTACTTCAAGCAAACTAATAACGAGCTTATTTACTTTGATCTATAAATTCGTCTAAACCTACAACTGATCAATCTTTAGCGAATTATCTAAAAATTCAGGTAGGCTTCCATCTTTGTTTTGCTGTATCATATTCTGCTTTACCTTCACTTTGAAGGTTTTTTAAGATAACTTCAATTGTAGTAGGACCTACGTTCCAAGAGAAGTATGGATCAAACCACCTAAACTTCGTTATGGTCTTTGTTACACGTTCAATAATATACCAATTCTTTTCTCCACCCTTTTCTATTAAAATATCCATTATTGTCTTTATTACATGATCAAAAGAAAACTGCATTTCTTGAGATGCTTCAAATAAATCTGATCCTTGATTGAATATCGGTGGAAGATGAGCTGGTAAAATTACATCTGCTTTGATCGATTCTAACATTTTTACTGTTTTTTGATGGTTTGGAAAGTTTCCAGTGGAATCGAGGAAGAAAGAATAAGGATTTCCAGGATAAATATGGGTTTCATCCCCAATAAAGACTCCTTTAGCATTTTTTGAAAAGAACATTATTAGGATATGATCTTCACTATGGCCTTTTGTTTCTTGCATTAATAATTTACTTTCACCTAATTCTAGTGTCCCCTCAGTAATCTCCAAATCAGGTTTGAGCTGGGAATACGCGGATGATCGAAGGGAAAATTTTGCTTTTGAAAATGCGTTTGAATCTGCTGTTGGAAATCGATCTGTTAATTTTTCCCTTCCTTCCTTAAGGAGATTAGCACCATTTTCATGTACTACTAATTGTGCTTCAGGTACCTTTTTCTTTAGATATGGAACCCCTCCATAGTGGTCAGGGTGAGCATGAGTTAGGATAATATAACGTAGTTCTTTTGGAGAGGTTCCCTTACTCCAGTAATCGTACATAGTTTGAGCAACTTTTTTTGTGCTTGGATCAATTATTGCAAAGTCATCATTTCCAATGACCACATAACTTCCCAGTATTGCTCCTCCTCTATCTGTACCATCTACAAATCCGTAAACATCAGGGATCCATTCTTTAATCCATTCTTTCAAAGTAAAATTTCTCCATTACAAGTTCTAATAAATCCAACATAAATTAACAAAAACCTTGACGCATAATTAATAATACTGTATTATCAATAAAGATTACAGAACCACAATTAAGGATCTAAAATTCGTTTAATAAGATCTTTCAGTCAAATATGGAAGTGTAACACTTGGATGTACAAGAGGTTCTTTCAAAAGGATTTGTATTAGTTTTAGACCCAACTTCAGAGAGATATGGAACAGAAGGAGGAAGTATTACAGATCCTAACGCTTTTCTAGCTGAGTATGGTGGTTGGTTAGAAGAAATTGCTATTGTAGCAAAAGCTGAAAACGGAAAAGTAACCTATCAAAGTGCAGCGGCCCCAAAACATCAAAATGCAATCTTTCCGGATTTCGTAGAATTAGCAAATGATCTAGGGATTAAAACCTATGCTATTATTCATAGTATGGGTGATCAATACTTCTCCCAGGACTTTGATTATGGCGTGGTTCGATCTGGTGGCACCCAAGTTCGTCATTTTATTTGTCCTTCCCAAATCAGTTTTTGGAAGTACCTAGGAGCCGTAAGCAGAGAGATTGCGAAATATCCCGTCGAAGGTTTAGTTTTCTTAGAGTTTATGTTCCCCCGTCGAGAATTCTGTTTCTGTAGACGATGTTCGCGAGGTTTTAGTGATTTAACTGGTATTTCTGCTGATTTCACTTTTAATACAATAGTAGGCGATCCTGAGTATTATGAACGATTTATAGAATGGCGGAGTGAAATTTTAACAGCAGCTTTCGAAGAAGTCTTTGCTGCAGCCCGTACTGTAAAACCGGATATTAATTTAATCCCAGTTGTAGATATTGACCCCGAAACAGGTTGGAAACAAGGTACAAAGGAACATTTTGGTTACGAAGTTGATAAATTAGTTGCAACTAATCCATTTCTTGGATACCATTTAATGCCTTTCTCACCAATCGCACCTGAACCTGGGTCTACATCCTGGGAGGACCTTCGCGCTGCTTTACATACTAGCCCGCAATTTGAAGGATCTTACGACAAATCCCTTGTGATTTGGGGATTAGAACAAGAAGAAGACGGAGCTTGGATTCTTCAATTGAAAGACGAAACAAATGCTAAACGCATCTTTGGTCGTTTAAATTACCCAGCAAGTTATAATGTGAAAAGAGAAATTCATCGTGGAATTTCTTAAGAAGAATGAAAGAAATTCAAAACTGTGGTCTAGGAAGTCGTGGTGGAGGTTTTTGACCCCAAACCGCATACCGCTTTACATATTCTCGTGCTTTAGCTGAAAATTTATCAAAATCTTGAAGATATTGACGAGCTGCAGTGGTATTCAAAGGATCTTTTGGATTTGGATTCGAGAGGAGAAACCTTAGAGTTTCAACGAGATCCACCAAAGAATTGGCAGGAGACCAGTCTTTTCCGAGTATTCCTACACACACCCGGTCTCTAAAGATATTTGGATGCCAGGTGTTTGTCATCCAACGAACTTCAGGATATCTAAATGGATAATTTCGGGGAATAATAATATCTACAAGAAAAACTCCACTTTCGAATACACCAGTCCCAAGTATTTCTCCGCGCCAATGAGCCCAAGAACCGTCTACAGGCTTAAATGTAGGTTCCTCTTTCATGAGATCTTTAGCTTCTAATGCAAGCCTGTCCATCCACTCTTCTTCTGATAGCATCTTCTTTCGCCAGAAAATAGTAGGTTGAGGTTCTACTGCCGCTAATGGCAGTTTTTAGTCATTTGTGTAATTAATGAAAGATTGAAAATCGTTTCTTTCGCCTGATGAGGAATGTTACTAAACATTTCAAAAATACAATAGTATGATCTTCTAAAGAGTTGAGATAAATGAAAAAAATGAAAATACCTCCAACAACAGCTGTTGTCCCCTGTCCAGCAGTGTTATTGAGTGTTGGGGAAGGTCCCAAAGCAAATATAATTACTCTTTCATGGGTTGCAAATGATTGTTCGAAACCCCCAACAGTAGTCGTTGGAGTTCGTCCAGAACGATATAGTTATGTAATATTGAAAGAACAACAAGATTTTGTGATTAATATCCCAACTACTGATCAATTTCAAGCCACTGTACTTTGTGGAACAAAATCTGGTCGAGACATTAACAAGTTTGAAGCAACTGGATTAACAGCTATTCCTTCTTCAGACAAAATCTCTTCATATTTGATCGAAGAATGTCCTATTAATATTGAATGTAAGAAAACTCAACTTCTTGAACTTGGTTTTCATCATCTTTTCTTTGGTGAAGTTGTGAATGTTAATATAGATGACAATATTTTAAACAACCAAGGTAGATTGGACGTTTCCAAAGCAAAATTATTTACCTATAACCCAATTGCAGGTGAGTATTGGACTTTAGGATCTAAACTTGATCCAAAAAAAGATTGATGGTTTTTTGAAATTTAAAAAGGAATATTTGCTTTAATCACCTTTATTTACCTTCAACGATATTTTCCTATTGCATGGTTTTGATTCAGAATGCCACTTCGATTAAGAAAAAGAGCTAAAAGGAGAAGAAGGAGTTTAAGAACTTCGAAAATACG
>JAEOTI010000787.1 GCA_016839955.1 Candidatus Hodarchaeota archaeon
AACCATTTACATGCTTCAAGGATTATTGCCGTGATAATATCTGAGAGTACACCACAAGCAATTTGTTGGAGGAAGATTTCATTGGACAACTTTACCTCCAACTGTAAAATATAAATTGCAACTTATAAAATTTCATGTCGCCGATATCAAATCTCTCACTACTAATGTTTTTAAATTTTCAAAAGGTTACCTTTTTCCATCAGCTATCAATTGATTCACCGTTAGGTAAATATATTCACTTATAACCATCAAAAAGACTTTCCACACGAGCTATTGCTAAAGCTGGAGAGCTGGACTGAACTAATACTCCTTTCTAGATGAAAAAATTCTTTAAACTAGCTTTTAGCAGATATTTCCTCTTCCAATGGAATGCAAGAATTAGAAAATGATAGATTACTCCTATATATCCTGTTGTAATGAATCCAATATATTAAATATCCCATTTGCTATAAGTTAATCAAGGAAATATCTCAAGGTTTAAAAGAGAAAATATGTTCTAATAAGACGATTTAATCCTCGACATTATATGGGAACCTGAGTTTGATACTTGACCAAAATAGGAGATTACTTTGAACGCTGAAAATGAAGAAATGATTATGCAGAAGATTGAAGATGCTTTGGACGATCCTAAAGTAAAGATGAGTGATTTTTTCAAACAATTAAAACAATCTGTTCATACCCTTTCGAATGATTTTCAAACAGAAATGAGATACTTATCCAGTTTTCCTATTGTGATCAATGCACTCCAAACAGAAAACAATGAACTTATTGGATATTTTAAAAAACGTGTTGAAAAATCTAATACGTATACGGGAAAAGCTGTCTATAATGAATTAGTTTTTAGGTTAGATAAAGATTTTCAAGCTGCAGTTAATGCATTGGAAGCATATACTAGAACTGTACAAGATTTAATCGGAAAAAAGAACTATGAGAGAGCTATTTGGTTGTTCCACCGTATTTGTATTATTGCAGATGAAACAAAGAATGAAAAAGCAATAATTAAGTTATTACCGTTAATTCAGTCAGTTATTAAGGAGATATATCAGACACAACCACTCAATATTAGTGGTAGACTTAGAACTAGTTTAATGACTATAAGTAGATATCTTTCTCCAGAATTTATCACATATTTCGTCAATGTAACAGAAGAATTCTTTGAAACTATCGAAGAGAAACAAGCTAGTTATATTGAGAGAGTTTTAATCCCCTACATCGCATTTCTAAGAGAGTTAAAGTGTAATCAATTAAATCAGAACTTACGAAGATATATAACGATATGTGAAAAACTCGGAGATTATTATTTAGCAGAATCAACAATACCTAACGCTAGTTTTTTAGCATCTCATTTTTACCAAAGAGGATTAAAATTTGCGACTGAAAATGGTTTAACATCTAGATTGGATATACTAAAGACGAAAATCATCAAAGCTAATCAAAAGATGGACTTTTCTGAATTTACAGCATCAACGACTATTGACACGAAAGCAGTTGTCGAAGAATTTAAAATAGAAGCAAAGAAACAGTTTGGTGATCACACCGAACCCTACTTAAAGTATTTTGCGTCATTACATCAATACATCCCAAGTTTGTTAGATTTTAACCAAGAAATTGATGCAGAACAACAAGCAGGAATCGGTATAGGACGATTACTTTTCCCTACAACGGTATATATTGATGATTTACCTGTTGGTACTTTTGATAGTCTCTCAGACGAAGGAAGAGAATATCAGACTAAACAGAGAATGGTTCAATATTCTCTGTGGTTTGAAATAACTCTAACAATATTGTTAGAGTCATTTATTAAAGAAAAACTAAGTGTTAAAAGACTTTTTGAGTTTATTACACAATCACCATATATTTCAGCTGAAAAGTATCCTTTCATGCTAAATGGTCTAACTCTACATTTTGCAGGAGATTATATTGGATCCATACATGTCCTATTACCCCAAATAGAAAGATTGATTAGAGAATTAATTCTCACAAAGTATCCAGAAACAACGGTACATGTTATTGAAAGCAATGGAATTAGAATGCTGCAAAAAATGCTTGGTGTTATTAATACTCCAGAAGCAAGAGGAATTTTTGATGAACGATTTTGTAATTTTGTTAGTACTAATTTGGTTGACCCTGTACATCGTAATTTGAGAAATCGATTTCTACACGGATTGGCAGAACCAGAAGAATGTAATCAAGCTGTTTCGACCTTTTTAATCTGGATAATTGTAGCAATCAATGATTATTCATTGAAGTTAAATCTAGAAAATCATTCTGAAATGAACAAGTGAATAATGATTTTTCATAGAAACAAACCTTTCTGTACTTCAACACCTGAGGTAGCTTGGTTGTCTTTATGTTATTCTTAAGAAAATCCAGATACCTATGGGGGAATGATTAACCCATATAGATTAAATATACCCTTATTTATGGCTACTTCACATTTATTCAAAGTTTCACTAAAAATAACTTGAGATATCTTTTGTGATATCATCTAACCAAACTCCAATAAAATTGAGAATTTTCTTTAGACATCCATAATCTAAAGTTTCTTTCATTTTTATTTTTTCAAATGAATTGTGCTTACCCTTAAAAATAATATCTCCTATCTCTGATTTTATTACTTTTGAAAAATCCATATCTGGAGATATTCTCTTGTTTTTGTCTCCTCTCTTAAGATTAAGGAAAAATTCCTCCCATAATCCAGATCCTTTGTCGTATGATCTTTTAGGATGCGAGAGAACGTTCCTAAGTCGTCGGAGGAATTCTTCATTGTATCTATATTTCTCTAAAATTGTGTCGATACGCAATTTCTGTTCCTTTATGAAGTTAAAATAGTCTGAAACCGAGATCTTAAGTAAAAAGAATACATTTCGTAATAATGCCCAGTCTAATGGTTCAAAGAAGCTATCTACCTGTTCAATTATATTTTTTTGATATTCTTGTTGAGTTTGTGCTTTGAGAACAAAATTTTCTTAATTTCTTCCATTAGCAAAGCAGAATTAATAAAAAGATCTATTCTAGGCTTAACTAGAGTTTTCACTGCATTTACATCATTTTCATATCTAAAAAATCCTATAGATCCCTCTAATAAGTTTCTAAATATATTTATTCGTTCTAAATAAAATCTAACTATATCTGAGGAATCTTGTTTATCAGATATAAATAAAAATAACTTTAGACTGAGAAACCAGTTCTCAAATTCTTCAGAATTGAATATTTCTGCAAACGTGTTGAATGGAGAGCCTAAATCGTGGATTGCTTGAAATATACCTTCTGTAACGGTATCAGGAATATTGCCAGTTGATCTTTGGTTAAAGAGCTTGAAAAGGTTTCTTAACGAGTCTTTCAAAGAAATAATTTTTAAAATTCCTTTACATTCGTTGTAATACTCATAAGCTTCAGCTTTACATGTTTCAAATTTCTCTTTTCTTGATTTCAAGGAAATAATCTCATTTCATGGTGAATAACAGGTCTTGTTTCGTCAGGTATAGTTTCGCCTACCTCGGACAATATGGTGCCATCTTCGGTCATAATCCACCCATTCACCCCTGATATAGCTTCTTTATATTTTAAATACGAGATTTTGATATCCAATAACAGGCCTGGCAAAAGAGCCTTTTCATACGGCATACATATTATTTCCCCTTGTATTTTCATCGATCTTTCCCTTCTCAGATAATAAGACCATTGGCTTATGTGAAAAGCAAGAAATTATTCTACAGTGCTCTTCTTTAGAAAAGAATGATTACTAAAGCTTTGTAGTCAAAGATGACTACAAAATTATTTCTCACTTAATGAAAAAATGGAGGAAGAGAGGAGAAAGAGTTGCCCATAAGTAGAGATAAATTTGAATATTTAACTGATAATATAAGTTTAAAAATAGGCAATTTAGGATCTCGAGAGTTAAAAAATCCTGTGAAAATCTTTCTGGCATTACTGAAAAATGATGAGTCCTTACAAACGTGTGCTGAGACAAAGCCCATTAAATTTAGGATTGCTAATGTAATCACAGATATTTGGAAGCCAAATCCTAAGAGAGCCAAAGATATAGAACAAAAAAAACAAGTAGCGAAGGTCTTCCCTCGGCTTATAGACCTTCTTTATACGCAGTCTCATCAGGAAACCCTTAATGAATATTATCCTTCGAAAGTCTCAAAACAGTCGATAAAAGAAGAACTTTCAACAATCTTGGCAGAACTTGCCTCAACATTCCAAAATGCTCGGGAAAAGATGAGAAAGAAATGGGAAGAGACAGCTAATCCTTTTCTGACAGCTTTTATCGATGATAGTTGGTCCGAGGGAACTACGTTCCAAATAGGTGCTAAAACTGCATCTAGTGTGGAGACGAGTTGGGGCAATTGGATTGAAAGAGCGATTTATGCATTCAACCCTAATTTGTTCTATATTGCTGCAGGAGGAATGGACTTCGTTAAAGGAACAACTGCTTATGATGTCAAAGCAGGCCCCCAAGTAATGAATAAAGATCAAGTTGAAGAAGTAAAGACAAAAAATAGGGTAATCAAAGAGGCCTTCGAGAATACGCTTATTGGTGAGGTCATAGGGGTCTCAGATTTCAAGGTTGCGATTAGTTATGGGCGTAGAGAAATTGCTTGGCCTTTCATGGCTGCTGTTCCTGATTTAATTGTTTATGGTCCTGAAACCTGGGACATATTAACTGGGGACGAGTGGAATGCATTTGAATTGTATCTCAGCTGTATTGAATACAAGGTTGAAAAAGGGGCAAGCTGGACATTAGAAGACCTCGAAAAAGCGGTCAAGAGTTTTGTAAGGTCTTTTTATGGGGATAACCCACAGAAAGAGAGACACGCGTTTTCACATGAATCTTACATCTCACTATCGAAACATAAGCACTTTAGTAAGTCCTAGAAAACTTTGGTCTCCCTTAATCTAGTCTCATTTCCAGAAAATCAAAGGTGATTGAATTCTTTGCCAAAGCATACTCAATGCCTCCATCCGCTGTCTCTATCCTTTTCAAGATCCCTACACCTGCCAAGGATTCAAGGTACTTGTATAATGTCTCTCGGTGTTCAAGTTCGATATATTCTCTAGAAAGGTTATAGATCTCTCTTAATGTCTTTGATCTTCCATCTTTCAGTAGAATAATCAATTTCAGTCGTTTTTCATTCGAAAGTGAGCGACTTATCGCAAGGGTATGTTCAATCTCTGTGATTTTTGTCATTATGATCTATCGAACAGAGCCAAATACTTAAATGTTAAAAGATTGTAGTCATAGTTGACTACACAAAAGGGAATATACAAATGGATAATCAACCAAGAAATACCCCTGTCCCTCCATTTATCGCATTATTGGGGGAATGTGAGATAAACTATATTGGAAGGGCCAAAGCCAGCTCGGAGGGAGGAGAATTTCTAACAATTGCTAAAAAAGATGGAACACTGATACTACATTCCCTCCAGAGTGGGATCCGACCTGTGTATTACAATCCCTCTAGAGAATTATCGGTCTCAATCGACGAAGACCACATAAGTCTTCTGTCAGTTTCAAAAAAGGGAGAAAGCTTGAAAATCAAAGGCAAAGTAAGAAGATTAATGGACATCGACTATGATAATATTGGGGGTTCTCGTACTTTCGAGGCTCGGATTGGAACTGAAAAAGAAATGGTTAGACGAATACAACAAAAACCAAGTCTGATAGGTCTGAAGAAAAAAGACTTTGAAGGGGTCGAGATACGGACTTCTTCTGGAAGATTTGATCTTCTTTTCAAAGACATGGTCGTAGAGGTCAAAAAAAGAGCAGGTGCAAGGTCTTTTGACCAATTGTCAAGATATATGCGTGGATCTGCTATGGGGCGCGGGATGATCGTTTGTATTAGTGCGACCAAAACCCTAAAAAATGCGGTCAAAGAATCGAAGACCATTAGGTTGGTCGAAATACCTGAATGGGCCACGTTTGATGTTGAACTGCCCAAAGAGAATTATTAACAAGAAAAGTATGGACACGGGTTCAGTGTGACTGATAGAAAACTAAGTATGATTGATCTTTTTTCTGGTGCAGGTGGGTTCAGCACTGGTTTTTTAATGTCAGGAGGTTTTGAAGTTAAAGCAGGTGTTGACAATGTGGGATTTATGGAAAAAAGTTTTATTACAAACCACCCTGGCGGAAAATTTTATCAATCTGATATCAGAAAAGAAGTGCCGTCAGATATTTTAGACATTAAACCTGATGTGGTCATTGGTAGTCCTCCTTGTCAAGGATTTAGTGATGCGAGAGGAACAAGATATCGTCTAGACCGAAAAAATGACCTTGTATTCTGCTATTTTGATTGGATAGAGCAAATTTCCCCTAAGATAGCAATCATGGAAAATGTCAAAGGGATGACAACTATTGGTAGGGCTTGGAAGAGTCTAGACACCCCTGGAAGGAAAGAAGAGATCGACTTTATGGACTTATTGGCAAATACAGCAGAAGAAAAAGGATATACTTTTAAATCAGAGATTTTAAACAGTAGGGACTTTGGTGTCCCCCAAGAAAGAGAACGGGTCTTCTGTCTCATGGTTCGGGATGATATTAAGAAAAAATTTAACCTACCAAAACCAACACATTATACTCCTGGGCCTACTGAAGAGACATCCAAGACACTTGATGAATTCATTCAAACAAGAAATGAACACAATCGAAGTAGTCACCTCCCTTATACTTCTGTATGTGAAGCGATTTGTAGGCTTCCTAAACCCTATGAATATCAATCAGAAAATGGTTTTGACACACTTTCCCCAATTAATTACATCCATTCCGAGCCTAAGACCTGGTTCCAGAGTTTGATTTTAGACAGTGAAAAGATCTATAATCATATTGCTCGCTTTCCCAGAGACGACAATGAACTAGAAATGATTAGTCGCATTCCTGAAGGCCTGACATATCGTAGTGATCGTCGTGGGGCCAAACACATTGGTGTTTGGGATCTATTCGCAAAAGAGTTGACAAATGACGAAAGAGATCTATTGAAAGAAATCTCGAGATTACGAACCCTTAATGGGGTCAAGACCAAAAAGGGCAGATATACCGAAGGATATGTTCCAATAACATACTTAAAGAATTTTTCAGAGAAAACAATCAAAGGTCTTGTCAAAAAACAATTGTTGAAAAATCCTAAATTATGTTTTCTTACAGAAAAAGGCGAGGGGGCTTTAAAAGACAGCCTACAATATAGAATGTCGTCTGAAGATGAAAACAATATAAATTCTATTAGTAAAAGGGATATAACTGTTTTAGAGAGGTTGTCATCACTTCAAAAAGAATTGAAAGACTCAAAAGGAGTACCTGACTATAGATTAGGCATTCAGGCAAACACTTTGAAAAGACTTGTCAGGTCTGGCTGGATTGATACTATAAAAGCCGAATCTGAATTCGACTTGACCGCCAAAGCTGGCTTACGGGGAAGATATTCAAGAATTGCTATGGATAAACAATCACGTACATTGATGACTGGGTTTACTAATCTTAGCGAAATTTTACATCCGATCGAAGACCGGGGGCTTTCTTTAAGAGAAGGTGCACGATTAATGAGTTTTCCTGATTCTTTTGTGTTCTATGGTAGTTTTTCACAGATATCCCTCCAAATCGGGAATGCTGTTGCACCGTTAGTAGCAAGACAAATTGCCCTTCAAATAATAGGACAATATCCTCAAGAATAAAGACACACGTTTTTCAGGGGTCTCACTATATCGCGTTAATAGATACTTTCTATCGTTTAATTGAGGATTGAGAAATATAACCGCCATTCTAAATGAAAATCTCTATGAGCATGTGAGTCGATGTGGGATTCGTTCTCATGTGAAAAAATTTGAAATTTCTCTTTTATGATGCTTTTCATAAGCAAAGTTCAATCTAGATTTTCTTCATTTATAAATTTCTTAGCCAAGTCTTCAGATTTCTCAACAATTTCGTCCTGCAGGGTGGAAAGGTCAGCTTTATCCTTAATATTAGCAACTTCTTGAACTAATTCATTTGTAAAACGAGTATCGACCTTTTTCCAGTATTTTGATATTGTTGAAAGAGAAACAAATGTTCCTTCTTTTTCTAGTTGTTTTTGAATGTTTCTAGCAGTTGATTTGTGAAAATACAATTCCTTAATTCTTTTTTGTACAGAGAAAGGAATTGCTCGATTATACTTGTTTAATTCCTTTTGACAGTCTGTTAGTCTCTCAACCAATTCCTCTTTGCTCAAATTTTCAAGATTCATTGTTTTTCATGTATAGTATTGTATATATTTAAAAAGAAATTCGTGTTCGACAAATCGAACATTACAGAAATTGTGATAAATTTACACTACTCTAACAATAGTATCTTCTGGGATTTGAGTGGAGATTAGATGCGCTTGAAAAAGAATTTAGGTATAGAATAATTTTAATTTGTTGTTTAATCGCTCTAATTCCGATTTAATTCTTTTCTTATCACCTTTTGATAATTTTGGTTCGAATAATTTCTCAACCATTGCTTGCATTTCAAGTATCATATCAGTGAGTTCAATTAGAAGACCACGATTCTCCAAGACTATTTTAAATACATCTGAAAAGTCAGAATACTGGATAAATAGTTCGTCTAATTCAGGGTTTTCTTTTAGAATTCTAGGTTTTAATTTCTCCATTTCAGAAAAAACTGATTCAATAGGTTCTAAAGATTTCATTGCCTCCTCAGAAGAAAGATAAATTCTACTTATAACCTGTAACATTTCTTGATTTTGATTGTTTCTTTCCAGCATGAGACGACCCAGATTTTCTGCCATTTCTTGTGTTTTATCCAAATGTGGTTGTATCATTTTCCTTAATTCTTGTGCCTTAGCAGTTGATTCCAGCTTGAGACGACCCAGATTTTCAGCCATTTCTTGTGTTTTATTCAAATGTGGTTGTATCATTTTCCTTAATTCTTGTGCCTTAGCAGTTGATTTCAGCATGAAACGATCCAGATTTTCTACCGTTTCTTGTGCTTTATCCAAATGTGGTTGTATCATTTTCCTATATTTCTGTTCTCTAGCAAGTAATTGTTTTAGAAATATATCATTCATTTGTCTTGTTTTATTCATTCTATCCTGAACTGTTCTTATCTGATTTGCAAACATTATTACTTGTTTTTCCATCTTATGGAATAACTCTAACTCCTTTTTCGAAATAACCAGCTTTTCTTTATTTTTTTCTTTAAGTTCATTAGATTTCCTGGACATTCAAGGTAACCTCCTAATGGATTGTATCTAGGGTAGAAATTTACTATAAAAATCTGCTATTAAGAGAACAACAAGTCAAAAAAATAATCAAACTATATAGAACAGGTTCCTTCAAACTAATAATCCTATCCTAGATATACTAAACTGATGATAACTGTTGAAAACGGTTTTTTCCCGTTATCACCTCCACGGACTACCTATTTTTCCCTTAGCTATGGGCTTAAAACGATTTCGATATCAAAAACAAGTGGTTAAATTCTGAAAATTAAAATCCTAAATTATTTGTAAAAATACATGCGCATGCGCACATTCATAAAAATACATGCGCATGCACGCATTCATACAAATGGCATTTGACGATATTTTTCTCGGATAACCAACAAAAGACATTATTCTCATAGTGGAAAAATATATGTAGTCCAATGCACATATCCTCCCCTTATTACTTTCATCTACCTCTCTCTCTGTATTGTATTTATTATATTAACACCCTAATAACTAAATAACTAAAAGAAGATCAGTTTATTGGACGATGTTAATCAAAAAATCTAGAGAATTGATTGTGTGTGATCATTGTGAGTATGTTGCACAGTGTG
>JAEOTI010000788.1 GCA_016839955.1 Candidatus Hodarchaeota archaeon
CTAAAAGAAACAGACTACTTAAGCGGTATTTTGATGTCTGATGCTTCTGAGTTGATAGGGGGGAGATAGCGAAGAGGTCAAGGAATTTACTTTGTAATTCTCTAAAAAAGTCTTGAGATGGCAAAACAAATTTTGACGTGCATAGCCAAGAAGATCTTTAGGTTCTTTTCTTGCTAATTTTAAAGCTTCTTGAGCATGTGTTATTGCATCAATATATTGTCCAGATTTCCATAAACAACTACTAAGTTCATTGAGACACTCAATATGCTCTTTCTTTTGAAGTGTTTCAGAAGTTTCTAATTTCTTTTTTAATAAAATAATGGCTTTCTTGAAATCTGCTGAACCACTAAGAGTCTTAACTTCTTTCATTCTCTCTTGAAATGAATTTATTTCTGATTCAACAATTAGAGAACAAGATTCTAAAAAGGATATGGGTTGTTAATACTAGCTAGACATTCAAAATTACAAACAAGTCTAACAATTTCAATCTCTAGAAACTAAAGCCAGTTTTTTACTGTATTTCCTTCATGTTGGTTATGTCAACATCTGTGATATAAAGCAGTTGAAGATGAAAGGATTTCTAACTCTTAGACTTTGCTGAATGTTGCTTTTCCTATTTTCTATTGAAAATTAAACCTTAGATGAGTATATTAGAAACCTCTATAGAGTTGATTTAGATGTAGAAACGATGATATTATTTTCAAAAATATCCATTATATGAAGTAATTTGGGGTTTTAGATTTGCTAAATTATCCTTTTCCACCATTTAAAACAAAAGTTGTTGAAGCAATTCCAATAACTACTCAGGATGATAGAAGAATATGGCTTGAAGAAGCAGGATACAATGTTTTTAATATCCCTGCAGATCGTGTAACGATTGATCTTCTAACTGATTCTGGAACATCAGCTATGTCAGATCAACAATGGGCCGGACTTAATCTTGGGGATGAGTCATATGCCATGTGTCGGAATTACTTTGAATTGAAAAATGAAGTAGAGAATTTGACAGGATTACCTATTATAATTCCAACTCACCAAGGGCGTGCCGCAGAACACATTTTTTTTTCAGCATTGGATATCAAAGCAGGAGACGTTGTTGTAAGCAACCAATTCTTTGATACTACAAGAGCAAACGTAGAAGATGTAGGAGCTAAAGCATTAGATCTTGTCATTGATGAGGCACACGATCCTAGGAAGATAATTTCTTTTAAAGGGAATCTAGACACTAATAAGTTGAAATCTACTATTGAAAAGTATGGAAAAGCAATAAAATTACTAGTTCTCACAATTACAAACAATTCCGGTGGCGGTCAACCCGTTTCAATGGCAAATATTCGCGAAGTTGGTAAGATTACGAAAGAGAATGGTATTTTGTTTATGTTTGATGCTGCTCGGTTTGCAGAGAATGTATACTTCATTAAAGCCCGAGAAACTGAATTTAAAGGACGAACCACACTAGAAATAACAAAAGAGATGTTTTCTTGTGTCGATGGGTTTCTAATGTCTGCAAAGAAAGACGGGCTTGTTAACATTGGAGGAATGATCGCTCTTCGAGATGAAAAATTGGCAGAAAAAGTCAAACAACGGATGGTTGTATTAGAAGGATTTCCAACCTATGGAGGTTTAGCAGGAAGGGATTTAGAAGCAGTTGCACGTGGACTTCGAGAAGTATTAGATCCACGATACCTCCTACACCGTATTGAGCAAGTAGCTTATCTAGGACAACGGTTAAAAGATGCAAGAATTGTTGTAGTGGAACCTTTTGGTGGGCATGGAATTTATTTGGATGGTGGGGCTTTTCTACAACATCTCCCTAGAAATCAATTTCCGGGTTGGGCTCTGACTGTTGCATTATATGAACGCTATGGTATTCGAGCAGTAGAGTTAGGAAGTGTTGCTTTCGGTCGAAAAGATCCTGAAACAGGGGAGCAAATATTTGTTCCAATAGAATATGTACGATTAGCTATTCCAAGACGTGTCTATTCTCGTGCTCATATCGATTATGTAGCTGATTCAATGATCGACCTTTATGAGAATCGAGATCAAGTTAGAGGAGTTTATTTTACATATGAACCAGCAATTCTACGCCATTTCACAGCTCGTTTTGCATTGAAATAATGGTGCAACGAATGGACAGTTTTCCTTGGTGGAAAACTTCTGTTTTCTATCAAATTTATCCCAGAAGTTACAATGATACAACCGGGAACGGAATTGGGGATATTCGGGGTATTATAGAGAAATTAGATTATCTTAAGGATGGTACTCCAAATTCATTAGGAATTGATGCAATCTGGTTATCACCCATCTTTCCTTCCCCTCAAGCGGATTTTGGTTATGATGTAAGTAACTACGTTGATATAGACCCAATCTATGGATCAATGGATGATTTTGTTGAGTTAATAGCTGAAGCCCACAAAAGAGAGATCAGGATTATCTTGGATTTAGTTCTCAATCATACTTCGGATCAACACCCCTGGTTCTTGGAATCAAAAGAATCGCTTGAGAATCCAACGCGAGATTGGTATATTTGGAGAAGTGGAAGAGGGAAAAAAGGAAAGAAACCACCTAATAATTGGAAAGCATTCTTTGGGGGTTCAGCTTGGGAATGGAACTCCCAAACGGAGCATTTCTATTACCATCATTTCTTGAAAGAACAACCCGACCTTAATTATAGAAATCCTAAGGTTAGAGAGGCTGTAATTAATGTTATTAGATTTTGGTTAGATAAAGGAGTTGATGGGTTTCGTCTTGATGTAATACACATGCTTTATCAAGATTTTGATCTCAGAAATAACCCCTGGAGTTGGAAAGCACTTCCTTCAGATGAACATAGTGCATTCAACTTCCAAAATCATATTTATGATATCCATCAACTAGAAACACACGATTTTTTGAAAGTCCTAAGACAACTTGTAGATTCATATAATCCTCCTCGAATGCTTTTAGGAGAAGTTCTTGGTCCTCCTGATCTTACTAAGACATATTGTGGTGATAATGATGAGTTACATCTTGTTTTTAATTTCCTTTTCATGTCACGCCCATTTAAAGCTCAACAATTTCATTGGGTAGTCGATTTACTTGAAAAGACATTACCAGATCCCCTCTGGCCTTCTTACGTATTATCGAATCATGATCGCCGGCGAGCATTTTCTCGTTATAAATGTAAAACAAACCTTCAAAGAGCAAAACTCCTTCTCACCTTACTACTAACGCTTAGGGGAACTCCAGTCTTATATTATGGTGAAGAAATAGGAATGACTAATATTAAAGTCTCACATAGGAGAATGCAGGATCCATTAGGTAAACGATATTGGCTATTATCAGCTATATTTTCTGACCTTAACAGGGATGGATGTCGTTCTCCCATGCAATGGAATCCTCAGAGAAATGCAGGCTTTACAAAAACAGATGTACGACCATGGCTTCCTGTTTCTAAAGATTTAAAATTTAAAAATGTTCAAATTCAAGAAGAAAATCCGAATTCATTACTTTCATATTATAAAAAACTAATTTGGTTAAGGAAAAAGCAAAAAGCTCTACATCAAGGGAGTTTTACCTTTTCTGAATCCAATCATAAAAATTTACTTCAATATTATCGCACTTATCAAGATGAGAAGATTTTAGTAGCCCTTAACTTCAGTAAAAAATCCTGTTTACTTGATTTATTGAATAAGAACAATCAAGCTCTCCTGAAATCATGGATTGATCAGAAATCAGAAGAAACAATACGAATTCCAGCATATGGAGCAGTTCTTCTTCAATTGATGAATTGATACATTCCAATGTGTAATTTGTGTAATTTGTTTAAAGACTTCTTTTCTACAAACATTTTTACGAAATATGTTGTTTTCATCATTCGTGTTGAAAAAAATGCCTATTAACCCTCAAATTGTATTATCTCCTGATGATTTACCAAAAAAGTGGTATAACCCGTTGGCTAATGACATTAAGGTTCCACCACCGATGGAACCGCCTTCAGACCAACAACCCAGTCCTGATCCTCTGGATGGAATGAAAAGATTTGATTTACTAGGGCAAACTATGATTCCAACTTGTTTACAGATGGAAGGCTCTACAGAATCGATGATTGATATTCCAGACGGAATTCAAGAGTTGTTCCTTCGTGTTTGTCGCCCTCGTCCTTTAATGAGAGCCCTTGGTCTCGAAAGATTCCTTAAACTTCCCGAAG
>JAEOTI010000114.1 GCA_016839955.1 Candidatus Hodarchaeota archaeon
GGGTAGTCATTTGGAAAATAAGTGGGAGTTCCCTGGGGGGAAACTGGAGCCTAATGAAACTCCAGAGCAATGTTTAAAACGAGAACTGTTTGAAGAATTCAACATAAAAACTGAAGTTGGCGAATTTATCGGTTCATCAATATTTGAATATGAACACATAAAAATCAAGTTATTAGCTTACAGAGCATTTTATATCTCTGGAGATTTCAAATTAAATGCGCATGATGAAATCAAGTTGATTTTTCCATCAGAATTTGATAATTTTGATTTTGCAGAAGCAGATAAACCTATTGTTAAAAAATTAAAGGGGGAGTTATAATGTCTTTCGATCCTAATCTAAAACAAGGACAGATTTTAAGTAACGATGAGATTTGCGACATATTCAAATGTGGTCCGCAAGGTGGAATGCGACGAAGTCTAAAAACAAATACATTAGTCATAGTGTCTGATTATACTAAATCAATTTATGAAGATAGATGGGAAAATAATATTTTTCATTATACGGGAATGGGGCTTACAGGCGATCAAAGCCTCGATTTTGCACAAAATAAGACATTATATGAATCGGACACTAATAATGTAGACGTATTTCTATTTGAAGTTTTTAGAAGGAGAGAATATGTTTATCAAGGCAGGATTAAGTTAGCCAAAGATCCCAAACCTTATCAAGAACAGCAAACCGACATAGACGGTAATCTTCGTGATGTTTGGATATTTCCACTGAAATTAATTGACCAAAGTCCTGCAGTTATTTCTGAGGAAGAATTTCAAAAGAAAATAACTTATCGAGAAAAACAAGCAAAAAAACTATCACTTGACGAGTTGAGAAAAAAGATTAGGACAACACACCTTAAACCTGGAACTAGAAAAGTCATTTCTAAACAATATGATCGAAATCAAGACGTCGTTGAATTTGTTAAAAGAAAAGCAAATGGTATTTGCCAATTGTGTAACTCTCCAGCGCCTTTTAAAAATAAAGATGATGAACCATATTTGGAGATGCATCATATAACGCCGCTTTCGGAAGGTGGAGACGATACAGTCTCTAATGCTGTTGCTTTATGTCCAAATTGTCATAGGAAGATGCATGTGTTAGGTTTGGATGAGGATAAAACGTATTTACGTAAGCAGGCGTCAGTTGACAACTGATAAGAAAAAGGTCTTTTAATTATCGATCATAGGTTTTCAGAAATTTTCCAAAAGTAAAAAACGCATTATCCAATTTTTTTAGTCGGGCTACAATATCACAAATATTCTCTTCATTTCCTTTTGGTGCTTGGCTGATAATACCTGCATATTTAGCGACATTGAAAAAGAAACCTTTGTATTTCTTATATTCTTCAAAACTTCCTGGAGTTTTTTCTTTGGTTATAGTCGAGAATACACGAAAAACATATTGGTCTGCGATGGGAAATTCATAAGGACGTGCAATATGAAACAGAAAAACTTGCCAAATTAAACCCTCATTAAAAATCTTTTTAACTATTTTTAGAAAATCATCTTCGTGAAGTTGATTGTTTCTGAATTCGTTGAGACTATTAAGTTCATCTAAAACACGTGTTACCCTCTTATTCTCTTTACCTTTATTAGGACCCGAGCGAATTATTTCTGTTAGCATATGAGGATCTTTCCAACGTAATAATCGTTTCACATTTTTCTTGGTGAGCTCATTATTAATGTTCAACTCGTCCAAATAAGAAATCTTTTCTCCCTGAAGAGTTTTTATAGTATCCTGGTAATAACTGCTCCAGAATTCAACAAATTCTTTGGCATTCTTTAGATCAGAATCTCCAAAATCGTCTTTGTTTAATATGAACATATTGTCTCCCCTTTTGGTTTTTTAAACTTTTACGGTCCTAAAAAAGTCCGTTAAAATAGATCCAAGCTTAAAATGAATCTGAAACGCTTTCGAGGCAATAAACTCATAGTTAGTAATATCGAAGTAATCATTTCTCAGCCGAATGTTCAACAAATGCAATTGAAACGTCAATGTGGGTTTGGTATCAAATTGAAAATATAAGCCGTAAACGTGCTTTTCTGGGTATAGCCTTCGCAGGAGCATCATTGGAAAAACTAGCTGATGGATGCTAAAACTCGATTGAAAACCCTTTTTTGCTTCCACAGCAATCATAACTTCATCTGATTCTAAAATTGCGTCACATTCCATCTGAGTTGAATCTATGTGAACTTTCTCAGAAGCTATGTATATGTCGCCTTCTATGTTGGTGTTTAATCTGCCAGAATGAGAAAAGACGTGATTGCCACCAATTTTTTCTACCAAAAATGCACTGAATGTCCCTGTTCTGACTGCTAGGAATACTCCTGTTTCCTCATTTACAAATTCTGGATTGACCAGAATTGAATCGGGACGAATAGGTTGAAATGAAGTTCCTATATACTTGTCAAGATTTTGCGGTAATTTTGGAAAGAGGGAATTGATTTTTCTGCCTTCTCCTGTTTTAGTCAAGACGCATTCTCCAGTACCAGTCCTGAAAAGTTCCAATTCAAGTGTCTTAAGGATTTGGGGCAACCTTTCCTTAGTGTATTGAGGAATCATCTTACCTGGTTTTAGTCCAAGTTTATGGAAATTCTCTCGATGGATCTTAAAAGTTATTGACTTAAGATCGGTTAACCAATCTTTTAGTTTTGGCTTGATATCTGAATCTTCGAGTAATTTTCCCCATGATGACAAAACATTCCCTGCCTTTTTAGAATGACAATGGCTTTGTCTTAATTAATTAATTTGAACTTTTTCGTCATAATTCCATCGCTGAAATCTGAGTTCAAATCCAGCGGTCTATTTATGGGACCAGGCGATTAGGAGTAATAATTCAATTTGAAACTTGTTTTGAATGATTTAAGAAAGAATCTTAGGGTTCTCAAGAAACATTATTTCAAATAATCAGGTAAATCGTCAAACGCTATAGTTATATGCTCAGTATAAACCATTCTTGATTGAAAAATCTGTGGTATATCTTTTAGAGGAACCAAGAGGAATTCTCCAACTTTAGCACTCATAAGATTAGAAGCAACAAGTGAGGTAGTCATCTTGGCTTTTTTTAATTTCGCTTCAATCATATCTAAAATCTTAGTAATGCTTTGTTTAGTCTGAATTTTTCCTAGGAAAAGAGTTGAAGTATTATCAAATGCCTTGTAGTCAATATCACCGGGTGATTGTGTTGCTAACATGACGCCAACACCATATTTCCTAGCCTGCCTCAGCAATAACATAAGCATTTTCTTGCTAGGTGGGTAGCGAGGATGCGGTGGAAGAAAATCTGCGACCTCGTCTATATAAAATAGTAAGCGTAAAGATTGGTCTGGGGGAGGATTTCGCAACATCCAATCATATATACTTCTGATGATCCAAGAAAGAACCATTTGACGCTTCTTGACGTCGGTACCCACCGATCCTAAATGAACAACATAAAGATTGTATTTATCTCCGTCAAGTTCTTGCAAATTCATTCGCTTTCCGCCTCTGAAAAATGCACCATCTGTTCCTACTGCAAGAGCCATTAATTCACGTGCTAATTTTTCCCTTTGAGACTTTTTAATCAATTGATCCACTGGAATCTTACTTCCACCGTGAACTGGTGCTATTTCTTCAACACTTAGCATATACTCTGCAAGAGATTTAAAGCTTAGAGATTCATCGTTTTGCCAAGAGTCTTTTATGACTGCTTCAAGAAAAGCTTTTTCTGTTGTTTTTTTAGTGGGATCCAAATTCAAAAGATTAAGCAAGGTCATACTAATATCGTCTAAAACAGATCTTTCGTATTCATTATAATCTGCAGATTCAATATTTTCCTTTAGTGGTTTTAATGCAAAAGGATCTAAGGTCAGGTTTTCTGCTTTGTTTGAACCAGGAGTAAAAATAAGATATTTCATTTGATTTACTATTTCTTTACCTTCTACGGATTTTGCGCAAATTAATGAGGCAATATCGCCCTGGGGATCGATTGCAAGTACAGGAAGATTTTGTTTCATCATTTCCTCTATAATAACCTTTGATAGAACCGTTTTACCGGAGCCAGATGCTCCAATAACACCTATATGTCTTGTAAAGTCATTCGGATTTACATTAATGATTTCTGTAGAATTCTTTATGTTTCCTAAGATCAATTCTTTTTTGCCCTTATTTGTGACCGTTTTCGTGGTCGTTTTAGTTCCTCCAAGTTTTCCTCTTATTATTTCTGTTACGTCATCGGGAGGTATGATACCATCAAAAAACTCAAAACAAATTTTTTTTAAATGACAAATTTGACATTGGACATCTGTTACTGTTCTCTTTTTTGGTTTATCTTTAAGCCATTTCTTCATTTTAGTAAGGAGTTCGTATAATAAAGGACGAAGTTCATTATAATTAGGTATCGAACTTTCCCGAATTCCGTCTTCCATCATATATATTATGCTAGCTTTGATATTATCACCAAATTCCTGTTCTAAACCCATTGAGTATAAGGCTAATTGCACTGAATCCAAATCTATGCTTTCTGGGGTTCCTGTCTTATAGTCCCACACGAGAATTTGCTCTGATTCCGGATCTTTAAGAATTAAATCAATACGACCAGTTATTGTAAACTCATCTTCGCCTACTGCTATGTCAAACGAAAACTTTTTCTCCACACCAAGAATTAATTTTGAAGGAATCTCTTCAGGAGAATACCTAGCCAATGCCTTTAGAAGAAGGTTTGATATCTTATTTCTTGAGCTACTAAGCAAATCCCATGCCTTTTTAATTTGAAGATATTTTCTTAATTTTGTTCGTCTTTCTATTAATGCAAGATATACTTCATATAGTAACTGTTCAACCCTTTTGCTGATATGTTCTTTAGAAAATTTATCATCAACCTTAAAATGGACAGGAAATCGTTTCTTGTCGCTTATTATTCTCATAAAATCCTTCAGAGTGTCATGGACTAACGAGCCAACAAATTCCCCAGTATAAGGATATGATCTGCACCCTTCTTTTTTGCATAGATAAAACATCCTGGGGCATTTTAGACCTAATCGTACATCACTGACAGAAAATTTCATTCTTTTTCCTCTTACAATTTTAATAGTGATTTCTCAGCCATAATAATTGTATTTTCCTCATCTTCCTTGATTTTTAGTAATTCTTGTGATTCTAAATCCATTAGAATTGCGTTTTTGAACATAGATTTTTCGATCGTTTTTTCGGTTAGCAAATTGAAAAGCTCTTCAAAAGCCATGACCTTATTTTTCTTCAAAAGCGCAATTGTTTCCTCTATCACTTTGCTATAGTTAACAACATCGATAGATTGTTCATCTATTGGTTCGACTTCATCAGTTAATTCAGTTTCTTTTTCGATCTGCACACCTAAATTCTCGTTGAGGAAATTTAAAAAGTTTTGAAAAGTTAAAATGTGATTTAATGAATGTTGAATGATAAAAGCGCTGGCTTCTTCTATCGAAACTGGCTTCTCGCCATATGATAATTCTTGTGCACTTATACTGTCGATTAAACGTTTTACAGCATAAAAACTTGTCCCTTCTTGATAATTCACATTTATTAGAAGACCTGTTTTCAAAACTTCTGTAAGTTCCACTTGTGTTTTACTTGCAGTGGCGCTGATTCCAGAATCTCCTCTTATAATAAATGTCAGATCTAAATGTCCGTCGTTTCGATATTTATTTAGTCTATTTAATGACCAATAAAGACTCCCCATATGGTTAGAAAAATGAAAATTGATTCCCATTTTTCGAACTTCTGAGTTGTACTTTATAGTGCTAAAAAGGTCTATAGGCTTTCGTGTCTTAATTGGTGTAAAATTCATCAATGTGGATTCAATTGTTATTTTATCCTGAGATATTGCTTGATGTAGGTTTAGTAGATCGTAAAAAGCAGCTTTGATTATGTCTTCTTGTTTTGATGCGGGTGAGTTTATATATTCTGTATAATTTTTTTCTTCAATTTCCTTGAATTTGCTTAAAAGATAATCTTCAAGGGGTTCGATAGTAACATCTATCTCTTCTACAGGAGGTTCAACCAACGGTGGGACTTCGATAACACCAGTTTCTTGTATATGATAAAATGTATCCCTCAACCTATTCAGAATGTTTCTTGGATTCCAACCAGCAATTGAACCTAAATCCACTAAATATTCTCTGTTAAAGGGATAGATTTCTGAACTGGGTGCTGAATCTATATTTTTCCATATTTGATTCATTCTTATTTGAACTAAACTGACAATATCTTCTTCGCTGAGGTTCTCTAAATCAAACTTCTTACTGATTCTATCTGTCAGAGATTTGTCAAGATTGCTTTCAACCGTTTTAAGCCATATCTGAGATTGGCAGGACAGAAGAGAAATATGATTAGGGCA
>JAEOTI010000115.1 GCA_016839955.1 Candidatus Hodarchaeota archaeon
CAAGCCAACGAGCCCTGCCTTCTCAACTTGACGAATAGCACGATTTTGAGTCTTTTTGATATGTTTTAAGAAAGTTTCAAAGTTTTTTTTCACGTTTTAATACTCCTTGCCCTTCTGAACTTACTCTTCTCATATATTTTTTGTTGTCAAAGCAAATTTCCGTGAAACACTTTAAAATCTTTCACTACCCCCTAATAAAAATAATACGAAAGATTATGCTGAAAGAACCACTTGAAAAAAGGTTATTCAAATAAAAAAGATGAATTTAGTCTTGTGAACTATTTCTAATAACTAGAATCACATTTAGGATAGGAAAATAACTAAATTGATCATACAACCTAATTTAAAGAATCGTAAGCAGATTTCATAAACATTAATGCTCTCTTTTCATATGGAATACATCTACGGATGAGACTTGCACCTTCTGAACGTTTTTCTGTAGCAACTTCACCTTGAAAAGCAAAAGGAAACAGTTGTGTGAATGATTTGAGTAATTCGAAAACATTCCCAAATTCTCTTGAAGCCGCAAGAAGAGAATTAGCTGACTCTCCTACTGGATAATTTTCTGTTAAACGTTTAAGGAATTCACAAGCAATAACCTTTGCTTCTAACGTACACTCTCCGACATAAGAGTTTCCATGATAAAATGATTTATCAGCAGGAGCATTCTCAAGAATATTTGCCCATTCTTCGTAGGCCTTGACACCTGCAATATATCCTTTTTCAGTCAAATCTCCATTTGAGAGAGTTAATGCTCTCTTGAGGGTAATTTTGACATTTTGAGTATCTAAATCACTTTTATTCTTAGTAATCGTGATAGCGTGGAGACTTCCAGGAGATTGAAGTGAATCATAAGCCACTAAATCCTCTGGTTGATTTATTAATCGTCGGAACGTACTAGCTTCGTAACGAGTGTCTTGATAACCAGTAACAATTCCATATTCAGGAACAGGTACCCCCCAAAGAATAACAGCTTCATTTTTATCAATTGATTTCTTCACAACTTGAAATAACTTCTCAACTCTTAAACGATCTTCAGGTGAGACAATATTTTCTTGAGAGGGGAAACATCCTTCATCTTCATATAATTGTGACTCAAATCCAAGAGCATCAGTTCCCTCAAGGATTAATTCCCACATTTTACCAAGAGAAGTTGGTCCAGATGGACAGGGTATATCTTTAAGAACATTAGGCAAAGCAAATGCATAACCTGTGAACCCTCCAACATTAATCAAGTCATGTTCCTCTTTTCCCATCGCCTTCAATATTCCTGAAAGGGAACCCAAATAAGAATTCCAACAAGGTTGATATAAAGGTCCATTAGTCAACTTATTACTAGACATAACAATTCTCTGTCCTTTGAAAGCTAATAATTTCAACGTCCTAGGATGTGATATCCCAGAAAATTCATTGATTTAATGTTATAGGTTGAATAACAAGTTGCTTCTTTCAACAAAAATAAAATAAAACCTTCAATAAAATGTAGTTCAACCAAATATCTGATGATCCATAACTACAAATAATAACCCAGTAAGATTTGAGTAATAATGAGTCTACAAGAGAGTGATTCAAAACGAAAAGAGATGGAACAAAAATTCAAACAAGGAAAAATACCGTTTGGATTAGATAAAGCTGTTTACAAACGATTCTCTGAACGTAATAATAATTTCGCGAGAGTAGTATGGGATGAAAAGTTCCCGAGCCACAAAAGATCAATAACAGAAAGAGAGGGAACAAAAGTAGGTATGAAAGGCTCTAGTCGTGAAGGGTATGCCGTTCGTGCTGCTGCCTGGACAATATATGATGAGTTTGAAGGGGCATTTGCTTGGGAAGATGAGGAGCTAGAGAAGACACCTACTCAATTAACTTCCAATTTACCCAAATTTAACTCCGAAGATCTAGGTTATAATGCCAAATTAGTTAAAAAAGTAGCCCACGTATTTGGATCATGTGCAACTGGGATAACCAAATTGGATCCAGATCATCCATTTGTTTATACTCATAATAGAAAAAATGAAAATGTAGAATTACCTGAAGGAGTTAATTATGCTATCGTTATGCTCATAGAGATGGATTATACAGCTTTGAAAACATCGCCTGCTTTGCCAGCCAGCATAACAACTGGTGATGGATATTCCAGAATTGCTTCCTCTATAGCATCAATGTCGAAGTTTTTACGCAATTTGGGATATAAAGCAATACCTGCTGGAAATGGTGTAGGGTTATCAGTTCCGTTAGCAGTCCAAGCTGGATTAGGACAATTTGGAAGAAATGGTTTACTAATAAATCCAAAGTATGGTCAAAGGGTGAGAATTTGTAAAGTATATACAGATCTTCCTATGGATATTGACAAGCCTGTAGACTTTGGAGTTACAGAATTTTGTCGTGTATGCAAAAAATGCGCCAAATACTGTCCTTCACAGTCTATTTCTTACGATGATGATCCTACATGGGAATCTCCTTGGAACCTTGTTTCTAACAATAATGGTACCTACAAATGGTATGTAAATGTGGATACTTGTTATGACTATTGGGTAAAAAATTCAAGTGATTGTAGCAATTGTATGCGTGTTTGCCCTTGGACAAAACCTCCTGGTTTTGCTCATGACATTGCTCGATTTTGTATAAAGCACTTTCCCTTCTTAGATCCACTATGGTTAAAAATGGATGATATAATGTCCCTATTTCCTTGGTGGCGATATGGAAAGCGAGAAGATCCAAAGAAGTTCTGGGATGGCAAGAAATACTTAGGGAAATGATGTGAGAAATCAGTATGAAAGTTTTATTCTGTCATCGTGTATCAGCTGAATTAAAAAAGGTATATGAAAATTCCTTACCCGAGGATCTGGAGTTAATATTTCCTGATGATCTATCAGACGAGAATTTGGTGAAAAATGCAACGGATATTGATATAGCTGTTGGGTATAAATTTTCACGGGAATTTTTAACTCAGGCTAAGAAATTAATTCACATTCAGGTTCCATGGACTGGAGCGGAATCATTGGATTTCGAGTTGTTAAGAGAATTTCCTAGGATAACCATTTCAAATTCTCATTCAAACAGCCTAGCAATAGCAGAACACGCAGTTGCTTTATTAATTTCAGCTGCAAAAAATATCGTTTATAGCGATTCTTATATGCGTAAAGGGGACTGGACCCCAAGGTATAATGATGTCACAGCTCAATGGTTGACAGGTAAAACTCTGGGTGTCATTGGATATGGAGCAATTGGTAAAAAAGTTGCATCTATCCTACGATCAGGCTTTAATATGGATATTATGGCTATTAGTAGGAATCATCCTGAAAAATACTCTCAAGAAACATCTTTTTCTGGAACATTCGAGTCTTTAGATCACGTATTGAAAAATTCTGACTATATCCTTCTTGCTTTACCATATACTCATGAAACAAAAGGATTGATTGGTGAAAGAGAACTAGATTTGCTAAGAGGGAACGCTGTCTTAGTTAATGTTGGTCGTGGCAAAGTTATTGATGAGGAAGCTCTCTATAATTTTTGAAAAAGAAAAAAACGGGGGGTGTAGGGTTAGATGTTTGGTATAATTATCCTAAGGATCGAAATCAACCCCAAAATACCTTCCAAAATTATCCATTCGAAAAGATCCCTTTCCTTGTGATGAGCCCACATTCCGCCTTTAAGATTGAGAATCGTGAATCCCCTTTCACTAAAGATATAATAGAAAATCTTATAGCTCTTTCTCAAGGTAAAAAACCAAAGAATCTTGTCGATCTAGACAGAGGATATTAAACGCGAATGAATAAGGAACAATTCAAGGGTTTTGTCAGATTATCCCTAGCTCATCACCCTACTTGTTGGCAATATCGACTTCATACAATAAGAATTAAGAATGTTGCAGTTTGTTTGGGTTGCACGGGTTTTTATTCTGGAATGATCATTGTTTTTCTGTTTATGATGATTACAGGGTTACATCGAATGGATTGGGAGATTTTAGTCCTTTTAGCATCAATCTTTTTCTTACCAACTATTCTAAGATTATTAAAGATTAAGCCTTTTATTTCGAAACAACGCAAATATAGATTTGTTTTTAGATGGTTATTAGGCGCAGGTGTTACAATTGGTCTTTTTTCAATTTTTTCTGCTCCAAATAGAGTTATTGGACTATTACAGATCGTCCTAGGGATAAGTTTGTATGCTATAATCAGTCTTAAAAGAATTAGATCTGGAAATTTCTGGGAAGAGTGTCAAGACTGTTCATTCAATCCTTCTTCTAGCTGCCCAGGATTTGAACCCTTTTATTTACCACGAAGATCAACAAAGAAAGAATTGATGGAAAAGAGTGAGAAAGAGTCTATTTCCATTGACCATAGCTAATAGATCTCCTTATGGACGAATTCATCAATCTCACGTCTAGGACGAGGATCGGGAATCTTTTGTGGACGACCAATAGGGATGATTGCAAATGGTCTGACATTGGGAGGTAATTTTAGTACAGAGGATACTTTTGCTTCTTCAAATGCCCCTATCCAAACCGTTCCATAATCAAGAGCTGTGGCCATTAACAATATATTTTGAGTTGCTGCAGCGGTATCTTGAATGACATATATTGTTTCTCCTCTCTCAGCATATCTGGAACTTGTTCTCTCCACATTTGCACATATTACAAACACCACTGGTGCTTGGATAATAGGTTTTTGACCTAAAGATGCTTCTGAAAGTTTTTCCTTCTGTTCATCTGATTTAATAATAATAATTTCAAGTGGTTGTCTATTACCTGCAGAGGGAGCCCATCTAGCAGCCTCTAAAAGCGTTTGGATGTCTTCTTCGCTTACAGGGTCGGACGTGAATGATCTCACGGATTTTCTTTTCTTAATCATATTTAATTGATCCATAATTTA
>JAEOTI010000116.1 GCA_016839955.1 Candidatus Hodarchaeota archaeon
AAATTCAAATATCTGGTGCTCTCGCGATTGTTCTAGACAGTTTTCAAAAGCTATTCGTGCAGATGTGGTATTTCCTCGACTCTTTTCAACTGTCCCACGACCGTACAAATGATAGATGGTCATAAGATCTGATTTACTTCTTTTAGCGAGAATTTCGAGTTGTTTCAATCTATCTTCTGCTTCGCTGAAATCTTCCACCTCTGCTAGAAGTCCTGCTAGATCTCTCAATGTAGCTGCAAGTGTAGGAGTCTCCATTTTTTCTTGCTGTTTATAATCAACACTAAGAAGAAATCTTGTTTTAGCTTCCTCGAGGTCACCTTGGGCCCAGGCAATAACGCCTAACGTCTGATTTACCACAGCTTCTCCGAATTTCATACCGATTTCACGAGCAATAACTTCTGCTTCTTTTAAGAAAGGAACAGCATCGTTAATCAGTCCAAGTCTTCTGTAACTTTCCCCTGTATTGTTTAGCATGATTACAATTGTAGCTTTATCATCAATCTGTCTCCCAATTTCTATTGCTTTATGGTAGAGGGAGAGAGCCTTCCTATTATCCCCCCTTTCACTTTCTATTAAAGCAATATTGTGAATCGTCGAAGCAAGTCCAGGAAAATCCTCTATCCTTTGGCGGATGTCAAGAGCCTGATTAAATTTCCTGAAGGCAGTCTCCATATCGCCCTTCCCCCAAAATACAGATCCTAAATGATGAAGAGAATATGCGACTCCATAAGAGTAATTGATTTCTTCCGCTTTTTCTAGAGCTTTTTGATGGCAATTGATTGCAGTAGGGTAGTTGCCCATGCGAAAAGCGATTCGTCCTTTCTCGTTATTTATGTCAATGACAAATTTCTGATCTACGTCTTTAACATTAAGTAATTTCTCAACATTTAAGAGAACCTTTTCTGCTTCGCTAAGTTTGCCCTGACTAACAAGTTCTCGTACCTGCTTTACCAGCTCAGAGTTGTTATTGTTAAGCAACCGTTTCGCCATCTTAAATTCAAAGCATACTTTACCTTTATAGTTAATTTGTTAACATTTCTTGAGGAATTCTTAAATTATTGTGACAAAAATGTTGAGATCTATTAAAATTCCTAATATAATAGATCAAAACAATCAAATTTAATCCAAAATCCAACAAAATTTTTTTTAAAAAAATAGTTTTTTTTGTGAATGTAGTTTCTTGGATCCTACAATTGTACAATGATTTAATATTTAGGCTTTGATTTGAAATTGGATGAATTTTTTTGTTAACATTTTTTATTCTTGGTTTTCTTCAAGCACTCCACAATTAATGCAAAAGTTGTCTTTGATCACATAGCCACACTTTGTACAAAAGCACGATAGAATTTTTCCTTCAGCAATTGATTTTCTTTGACTTTCTATTTGTTTGGACCAAAACCAGATGCTTAAAATGGCGAAGAACACAAAGATGGAGATAAGCAGAACCCCTACATGCAAGGAAGAAAAAATGTTCCCAGTTGATTCTCTTTCGAGCCATTTCAATAACTGTTTCTCCACTTCTTTCACCTCCGTCGTTTTCTTATTATTATATATTCATAAACTATTTTATAAAGCTAAGGAAAGTAGACAAAGATTTGCGATGACTTTAGAAACGAAAATGATTACTTCAATACCAGAGAGTTTTATTAATGTCAGATATTCCGCCAGACAAGATAATCTTAGAAATAAACCCAGAAACAACCGCCAAGATTGAAGTTCTTGTAGAAGAAGGTCTTTATCCTAACCAAGTGAATTTTATTGAGCAAGCAATTCGAAATCAATTAAATTCTTACAAAAAAACTTTCAAAAATTATGAAAAGAAATCAACATTTGTAATTGGGGTATTGAATTACTCTGCAAAGGATTTGGAAAAATATCTTACCCAAAATAAACAACTCGAGATCAGAGCAATTGGTGTTCTACGCTTTGAGGATGATGTGACCCCAGAACTTGTTAACAAGGTTATAAGCAAGGTGAGATTAGCTGGTCGTCTTTGGGCCCCAAAAAATGTTGTCTCTATGATAAATGAACGTCGTTTTACACTTCTAGGTAAATCTTACAAAGAATTTAAAGAATTAGATTCTAAGGAAAACCAAAAAAGGCTACTTGAAGAATAATAAGCTCTTTTAACCCTCCACATTCCCAAGATCACCTTTATTAGATACCAGTTTGTTGAAAGAGTTAATGAGAGGGTTATGTATGAAAGGAATATTATTAATCCCAATCAAATTAGGAAGGAAATTTACAAGCTCAATGAGAAGATTTGGTACAAGATTAACCAAATATACGTCAAAAACGTCTTGGTTTGCTACGAAAAACCCTACAAAATTTTTAATAATCAATATTAAAGAACTTGTAGCCATAATATGTGTATTTTTCTCATTATTTCCAGAATTTACAAATCAACTTGACCCTGATGACGCTACGGTGGTAATAGGACTTGGAACAGCGACTATGGCAGCATATTTTACATATGCCAGATCACAAGTAGAAGCTCCAGGCAAGTTCCAGAAAGAAAATATTGTTCGATTCTTTATTCTTTTGGTAGTAGGTGCTGCTTTTTTGTTAAATTATCTTGATGAAACTTTTGAAGTTAATTCAGAGTTTATTGGTCCTAGTATTGTTTCTATATTATTGTGGCTATACCACAGGCCTTCAAAGTTCAAACCAGACATTGCTGTAATTCCATGAATGCTTAAGAATTAACCATTTAGATCGGATGAAAGTTTCTTAGAAGCTGTTTCGTTATGCAACTACGTGATCTAATTACTAAAGTTGACCCAGAACGATTTTATTCTCACATCCTAAATTTGGAAGGTCCAAGACATCCCTTAGATAACCCGGAAAGGTTAGCTCAAGCTACTGATTATATACGTGATGAAATGTCGAAATCTGGGTTAGAAGTGGTCGAACATTTCTTCAGACTTGAAGGGTTATCAACTGTTATGTGAGTTTATAACCAAACATTAGCATTGATTAGCAGATGTGACAATGAAGATAGCTGACGAGCACGACAGAAAGGGGTTATCACCTGCTTTTCTCAGTTTTAGACAAAT
>JAEOTI010000117.1 GCA_016839955.1 Candidatus Hodarchaeota archaeon
ACTAATCAAGAAGAAAGGTTTGCTGGATGAAAAAGAACCGGATATCATTCCAGAACCGACAAAAAAAACAGCCCCACAAGAAGAACAACAAAAGGAACAACTAACAGAACCTAAAAAAATAACGGTTCAAGAAACCCAAGTTCAGGAAGTGGTTAGTCCTAAACCTTCTGAAGAATCTTTAGAGATCGAAAAACCCAAGGAAGAAAAAGAAAAACCTGTAGAACCTGTTTCCAGTGCAATTGCCAAAGCACCTTCAGGTATAGAAAGGCGAGAGGAAATTACGCCAATTGATTTAAGTAATGTTAATATTGAAAATCTAACATTAAAAGAAAATTATTCATTAGGAAAAGAATTAAATGAAAGAGAAAATAAAGAAATGACAGTACAAAAAAAAGAAATCCCATTAATGAGATTTGAAGGTGATGCTAATGCTCCGATTATACGATACGACGTACCAAGTCCTTCATCTTACACAGGTACTATGTACATTGAAACCGATATAGGAAAGGAATATTTTGGAGGAGATGAGATCCTTCAAAGAGATGATCCAAATGAGCTTTTTTCAATCATCAAAAAAAAATTCTTACGTGAAAATAGAGATCTCCTCGTAAATTATCTTAATACTATTACTCAAAAAGACCTTGAAGATCAATTAGATTATTATTCTCTTAAAGAGGATGAAATAGATGTTACCATTATTTCAAAAGCTAAAATTGAAGCTGCTGAAAAAGCCGCAAAATCAGCTAAAAACCGAGCTGAAAACGCAAGAAGAATCGCTAACGAGAAACTAGAAGTTACTCAAAAATTACGAAGTGTAGCTGATATATATCAAAGGAAGGTCCAAGAAGCACAGGCTAAACTCAAAAAGGAAGAGGCAGTGCCTGTATCGATACTCAATGTATTTCTCAAACCGCTGGTGGTTAATCAATGTAGAGTTGCATTAGCAATATCACAAAAGGCAGCACAGCCTCATATAGCCAAAGCAGAAGCGGCAGCAATCGAAGCTGAAAACGCAGTTAATGTTGCTGAAACTCTCGAAGCTCAAGCAACACGACTAGCAGAAGGTATAACTGCTGAGAAAACTAAAGAATTTGATATTTTGGATCTTATAAGTGAAATTCAGGGAATTGGAGGAAACCAAGCAAAATACATTTTATTTAAGTATCTTATGGACATTGCTTGGATGGTTGATAAAAAGTTCCCAATCATTTCGAAGTCCATGGGTGGCAAATATGAGATAAAGTTCGCGAAATTACGGAAAATCGAACCAAAATTAATCTTCGTTGAAACCCATAAGTTGACTAATTTTCCCGGAGATTATGGGGCAGGAACTACCATTAAAACGTTTTCACTACTTCCAGGTGAGGAAACTGAAATCAGTATAAAAACCTATAAAAAAACGAAAGAAGAGATGAAGGAAGCCTCATCGATTTTAGATTCGTTTACTGAGGAAAAAGCTGATGAATTTGAAAAAGGTGTACAAGAAGAAACTGCTCGAAGTTCACAAGAAGAGAATTCAGAGTCTTTTAATATAGGCGCAAGTGGCGGAGTTAACATGGGGTATGCAAACGCTAGTGTAAGTGTTGGATATGAACAGGGTACTAGCTCATCCCGAAGTTCTTCCGCTAAAAATGCAATGAATGCTACAGAAAAACATGCCCAGAAGGCAAGCTCGAAAAGAGAAGTAAATGTAAACACGAGCTTTGAAAAATCTGTCGAAGTAGGAGAAGAAACATCATTCATGCGAAAAATTGAGAACATAAATGTGAGTAGAACTCTCAACTTCACATTTAGACAGATGAATCAGCAATTTCACTCAATCATCCATTTAGTAGACTTACGTATTGGTTTCTATAATGGCTATCCAGGGAGTTTTAGGTGTTATACTCTTCCCGAATTGAAGCATATGGTGCATAAATTCATGAATATTCCAGATAAAACACATGAAGAAATTTTCCAAGATATTAAAACTAAAATCTTAAATGAATATACCGCTGTCATCGATTATCAAGGTCATCAACGTGTTTTTATTGAACAAGCTAGTAATGGGAATGGTTGTAATTATCTGAGAGTAATACCTTCCAGAGAAGTAAATGGCAGTGTCTCAGGAAAACAAGAATATGTAATGCGTGATGCATCGGCAGATCAACCTAAAGACAGCAGGTACTTGGATGGAATCATTCTAGACAGTCGTAAGATAACTATGCGGACGGATGGAATAATTGTTGAGTCATTATTAGGAAAATCAAACGCTCTTGATGACTATTCTATAAATTCAAGGAAAGAAAAATTAAGAAACCAAGCGTTGATTAATGATAAGCAGCAAATTGAGAATTTAAAGGTGGAATCAGGAGTCAAAATTATCAGAGCACTCATCGAAAAAAGTAACTTTGAACTAGCCTCAACTCTTTACAAAGAAATTTTTGGTGTTCAAGAAGGATTAGACTTATTAGAAGAAATATTAGGCGCTAAACGCGAATTAAACAAAATAACCACACAATAAAAAAAATGCCAACTAGTAATGACCCAGGAGAGTTGCTTAGTTCTGTGAAACCACCTCCTGAAGTAGGAGAGTCTCAAATCCGTGGGTTAAGAGATTTAGTACAAAGCATTGGTAATAAAGCAAAGAATGAGATAGATAATGTTATTTATAGTGCGATAAAAAAATTAAAAGAGATAAAACCTGAGAAAAAAAAAGGTCTAGCGGAGAAAATACTGGGTTTTGCTGATGCTAATCCAAAAATAACTGCTCTTTCAAAAGTATTTTCTGCAGCTATGATGCCTATAGATGTTTTAAGTGAATCTTTGGGATTAGCAAAAGATATCGATGAATTAAGAAAACCAGACCTAAAGGTTGAAGCTCTAAAAAATATGTTAATTCAAACTCCAAATGGAGCTATCCCCAAAGCTATAAATGAATTAGAATCAAAAGCAGAAGAAAGACATAAGGATCTTTTAATTGGAGATCCATTAACTAAATTTCTTTTAGGTATCCAAGCTTATATTAACGAGTCAGGACAATCAAACCAATTACAGAATGCTTTGGATAGAATTAGCGAAATTCTTTATTTTTACCGTCAAGAATCAATAGATATAATAAAAAGCCGAAAACTACCCCAAATTATAAGAATTATTAATCTTAATGATTCAATAAATTTTATATTCAAAAATCCAAGCTGCAGTAAAGAACATGAATTCATGATACTTCAATCCGACGATTCTCTCATTAACAAAATAAGAGAGATACTGGGTATCACGCTCGGATTTACTGAATTTGGACTAGACTTAAGCATGACAAACGATTTAGTGAAAGATATAATTGAAAGTGGGTTGTTTATGATCAATTATGATGGCAATCAAAAAGGGAAATTAGAGATTGATACTACAAAAATAACAGGATGGGATAACTATAAAATCGATCAAACCACCTTTGAAGTCAAATTCGAACGACTTACAACTTACCAATTTTCACTTTTATACCTCCAATTATTTCATAAGAATACTGTTACTGGAGCAATTGATAATATTCTGACAGCATTTTATAATGAAGGTTCAAAAAAATTCAATATATGTAATCTTTGTCCAACAGAGTAGCAATCATTATTTTATCCTTCGAAAGTACAATATCATAACTTCATGACCCAAAACTCATTGTTGATCCTAAGATATACATATTATCGTTTGAATCAATTTCTAATAGATAACACAACTTAGTGATGTTGTGTGACCTTTTAAAATACAAGTGATTTTAAAGGACTATGTGAAATATTTCTCTTCATTGCTCAAAGAATAGAATACCGATTTTATTTTAAAAAAAAAATTAAATTATTTATTATTATAAGTGAGTTTTGACGATTATTTTAATCCAATGCGTCGCCAGCGTTCTCGTAGAAATAAGAAAGCTAAAGCTATACTTACTGTTATCAACCCTCCATAGCTGAATACCTCTAAGAATGGCCAAGAATTAGATTTAGTGTCACCTGGAGGGTCGATGTGGAACTGAATTACATCATTTCCACCCTCATAATATGAGCCTTCAGGAAATTCAACCCATGCTTGTACCGTATAGATGCCTTTCGGAAATTGTTTTTTTAAGGTTTTAATAGTATCAATTGAGTCCCAGTGGAAAAATCCAAGTGAATTATAAAACATCGAATCCTCCACTTTAATAACCCCATTGTAATCAAGTATTCTTATATGTACTATAAAATCAATATCACTAGTTGGGATCATTAGGAATTTTTCTTCAAGATCAAGTACCTGAGCAGCAATTGATATCTTTACCTTTTCTTTTTCCAGATAGTCAAACTCACCGCTAAGTTTTAGTTCTGTTCCGCGATATACTTCTACTGTAAAACTTTTTTCATAAAGATTACCGTAGATGTCAGAAATTAAAAAGTTAAGAAAATGAATACCACATTCAAGTAAAGTAGTAGTCTCTACAAGGGTTTCACTGAAGTAAACGCTAGCTTCCTCACCTCTATTATAGGTAGTAATTAGCGAAAAACCCGGATCAGGGTTCATGAATGGCTCCCAACCAACATAAATAATATTCGATAAGTCAAAAGCCTTTATAGAACCTATAATTTGTGCGGAACGTGTATATGTTATTTTAATTTCATCAGGAATCGTATCATAAATTATAGTAGGAGGCGTTAAATCTATCCAACTAGGACATACTGGATAAAACCATACTTTTCCCAAGGGATTCCATTGGTAACCAGTAAAACTGCTACGATATACAACATAACTAATAGGTACAAACAGATATGCCCAGGGCATTAACTCTTCAACAAGATACCGTTGAATTTCATCATAAATTAATGCTCTTGCTGTAGGATCGGTTTCTATTAATCCTTCTGCCATCAAATTTTCAAGATATTCGTCATCTACGTGAGCTAGGTTGGTGGATGGATATGAATTAGAGAATAGATTATTCACATAATTGCTTGGGTCATTATAATCTGGAGCCCATCCCAAATAAAATAATTCAATAGCCTCTGGATCATTAATCATTGTATCAACGAATTCACTGAATATATAATCTTCTAAGAGGACATTTATCCCTATTAGTTTAAGATTATCAATTATTAAATCACCAATATTTACAGAGACCATACTCATTGGAAATCGGGCATAGGTACAAGTAGCAAGTGGGGTTCCCCCTTCTGCAGTATTTTTCCATGCATCATCATCATATATGTCTAAACCTATTCCTATACCAGCATCTTGAAGAATTTGCCTTGCTTTTACGACATTCATGGTAGCAACGTCAAATTCCGAATTTGCATATAGAATCCCCTCTGGAATAGGAGATTTCAATCTTACGGCTTTACTTTCCCTGATTTCATCAATAATATATGGATAGTCGATTGCATAAGATATTGCTTGCCGCATTGGTTGATCGAGAAGTAGGTTATTCATCCCTAAATAAAATACAGTTGTACTTTGACCACTCTCCACAATAATATGTGGATCAGTCTGAAATGTTTCAATCATAGAGAGGGTAGGATCAGTTAAAAAGTCTATTGTACCTTCTAATAATGCTTGATTCCTTAAATCATTATCTTGAATAATTAGAAATGCTAGATCATTGATTCGTGCTCGCCCATTCCAATAACCCTCAAATACACTGAATCTTATGCTCATTCCTTCAACATATTTATCAAACATAAAAGGTCCAGTTCCTATTAAATCTCCTGAAAATGTGTCAATGTATTCTTCTTCAGGAGTAGAGAAAGGCGATAACATACCTGTTGCCCAACATGATAATAACGCTTCCAATGGTGCATATGGTAAATTTAATATAAATTTTATTTGATAAGTATCAATAATCTCAACGCTATCAATTATGGGAGTGCCACCAGGCCATAGAAATAATGGGAATAGTATAGTTTGACTTGTTCCTCCAGGAGGATTAAGAAAATGAGCCAATCTCTTGAAATTCCATTGAACTGCATACGCATTAAATGGAGTCCCATCATGGAAAATGACATCATGTCTAAGTGGGACAGTATAGCTTAAACCATCTTCAGACCACATACCGAGATCTGAAGCAAGTCTTGGTATAACAGAACAGTCTGGATCGGAT
>JAEOTI010000118.1 GCA_016839955.1 Candidatus Hodarchaeota archaeon
AGCAGCATACGGAACATTATCATAATAAGGAGGATCTGTTAAGCAAAAATCCATACTCTCATCAGGATATTCTAAATCCATTGCATCCATTTGCTTGACTGATATTGAACCTCCAATAATCTTTGGTTGTTCGATTAAATTATTCAAAACTCCTTGCAGGGAATCCAAATATTTTAACCACCCTCCAGTAGTGCTTTCTTTCAAGGGATTGACTTCCACATAGGGGAATCCCTTCATAAATATGCCTGGCCTTGTTAATACATTACCAATACGTGGATTTGCATCTGTTTTTGGAGTAGTCAGATTAGAGTTGAAGTCTGCGATTTTTGATAAACCAAAGGATAAATATAACATTAAAGCGTTCCGAAAATCTACATCAGTATGATTTGTATCGATCTCTTCTTTCAGATTAAGTATAGTCTTTAATAAAGTCTTCATAACAAGCAGTTGTCGTCCATTAAAGCATTTTAGGACTGAATTGATTCCATATTTTTGTATTCCCCAGGCATGAACCTTTTCCTGAAATTTAATATCAATTTCTGGGAATTCTTCAATTAATTTCTTGGCAATTTCATCCCAACTTACATTTGCTTTCTCAAATTCTTCTTCAGAGGGAGTTCGGAAACTTCCGCGAGCTGTACTATTCTCCTCTGGTAAATCCTCATAAACAACAATCAATCTGTCTTTTGCTCTTTCTGCAACTGTTTTTATTAGAATATCTTTAGAGAGTGTTCTTTTGCAGCGTGGACATGAGAGTTTCCCCCAACTAAAATATCCTTTTACAACATTAGGCCACCCGACTGAGAATGAAATTTCATTGCTTTTTCCTAATTTCGGAACAGAGGGAATTAATGCCCATTGATACTTTTTTGAGAGGTTAAAGTTTTTTATTAATGGAATCCATAAATTACACTCAGGGCATTGAATTTGACGTGCCCAAATGTAGAAATTAATTTCATTATGAGGATTTACATGGTTTATAAATCGATTTCCAATTTCTTTTTCTAGAATTCTATAGACTTTTTTATAATATTTTTCAATTTCTTTAATCAATACAAGACCATATTTATGTGGATAATAACAAGTAGCTAGTTCAATCAATATTGCTACTGGGTTTAAATCAGAAGCATATACAGTCATTCCTAAGTTTCTTGCTTCCAGTGGAAATGTTCCTCCACCTGCAAACGGGTCCATGATACTTATCTTATTTGAATCTAACCCCTGCTCTAATAATAAAGTCTTTATCGCTCTCATAATATGAAATTTTTTTTCCTGAAACCAGACTTCTTTAGGAATATTTCTTAAACCATAATTGCCTATTAGGTTGAAAAATTCCTTCTGTAAATTCTCTTCTGATGGAAATTCTAATAAACAAGCTAATGCGATTGCTCTTGCTGCAGATGTTGGGCGTCGAGCATGATGTTGATGGATTGCTGGGATCCGTCCAACAGCAACTTGTTTTTCTTTCTGCCCCTCTATTCCAACAGATTTAATAGGAAACCAGCGTTCTATCATCTTTTGTTTCAAATTATTCCTTCCTCTTTCAATTGTTATAAAATTCTCTTATTTGCTTTAATGGAATTTTAAATTTTTCCGTGATAATCCGCTCAGGTTCAAATTTACTTGCTGGGTCAGAAATTGGAATGACCTGCGGTTTTTCCAACGCTTTGTTCACGATGTAAAGCCAGTAATTACCAGATACATCATTTTGTGCTTTCATCCATTCGTTTTTCGATATGAAAACATCCTCTTCTCCTTTGTGTCCTTTTACCTCTATATGACGAATTTCTGTTGGATCTCTATGATTCACGCTTTCGATATCATATCCACACTTAATTTTAGATTTATCTTTTACTTTCCACCCGCGTTCTTTTTCATAAGCGATCACAGCTTTCATGGCTGCTACATCAATTGCGTGTGTATCTGCCAGTTGAGTGGCCTCCTCAATATCAGTTGCTGGTTGTCCGTCATCATGAGCAGGAACAACAATCGCAATGGATAATAATCTAGGACTTTGTCGTATAACCGTACATTCAAGGTCTATTGATCTTTTTAATTCTTGTATTGTTTCAGTAATATTATCCCGATCTGCTTCTTTCTCTAATATTTTTTGCTCCACATCTTCTCCATCTGCTTCTTTATCTAAGAGAAGCGAAATTCCAGCTTCTAATCGCACTCGTTCTCTAATTTCTCGTCGTTCAAGAGCTTTGATCTTGATTTTCTTTGTCTTTTCCCTCCAATTCTTTAGTTCAAGTTCATCTTCAATACAAAGTTGTGATCCTATCCCCTCGACTACAAATTGTCTTGAGTGTTCGAAGAATGCTTTGTATGGAGCTAATTGAACAAGAGTTCCAGCTGAAAAATCACGGCGCAAATCCCATAGGATTAAAGGTGAAAGAATTTGATACGAGATTTTTTCATTGATTGTCTCGTTGGAATCGATAAAAGGAGTGAAAAGCACGACAGTACGCCGTAATATCTCTTTAGAACATGTACCATCAGTAAAGATAATTTCGATGAACCAAAGAAGACCATGCAATCCATGTGAAGGATCGAGGAAAATTGTTCCCTGCTGAATTGCGTCCTGTCCTTTTTTATCAGCAATATCTATAATAGCTTCTAAGAGGGGATGCCCTGCGGTGACATAATCACATTCCTGAGCGTTTTCCATAAGTTGACGCTCTGTTGGTTTATAAAACGTAATTTCGAGATTATGTTTTATTGTTCCAAACTTTTGTACATTTTTCTTCACCTGAGCTAGGATTTTTGGAGGGACTTGAATTTTAAAGGGTCCATCTCCAACAAATTGGACAGGTCTATTCGCATACCAAAAACCTGATCTCACATACTCAGCTATGTATTTGGGCCAGAGACGATTATCCTCTGATTCTGTTCTTTGTTGCACGAAGAATTCTAATCCTACATCAACATTCGCTCTTAATTCTAGTAATTTCTGAATTTTTTTGCTTTCCGCTTTAGAGACTTGAGCAGAAAAGTCAATTGGTTCGACTTTAAGGGATTGTACCAGAAGCTGTTCGAAATTCCACTCTTCAAAAATATCCCCAATAACATCAAAAACACGGTCAGTTCCCCCAAGCTCTTCTCGCATAATCTCTAATTTCTCAAAGATACGCTCAACGACCAATCCTTCAGCAATTGAATCCCCATCTGACGTCTCAGTCGCTACTAGATTGAAAAAAGTACATTTATGATCTTGGAGATATCGATGAATACGCCCCATTCGTTGATCAAGGCGATTGGGGTTCCAAGGAATGTCATAATTAATTAAGTTCCAACAACATTGTAAATTTATGCCTTCACTTGCTGCATCCGTACAGACAAGAATTTGGATTTTTTTATTCCAAAATTTCTCTTGTTCCCCAGCTCGTAAAGAATAGTCCATTCCTCCATGAATAGTTCCTTTTGCAAACACATCAGGAATTCGCTCCATTAGATAGTCCAAAGTATCTGTATATTCTGTAAAAATAATTAATTGTTGTTCTCCCAAATTGCGTTCAATTTCACCTAGGAGAGCATTTAATTTAGACTCACATTGTTCAGTTTCAGCTTCTGCAGCTGCTTGAATGAGCATTCCAAGTGTTTCGATTTCCATCTCTAATTCAGCAGGATTGCTGGCCATGGTCAAACAAAAAATTTCCTTATGTATTGCCTCGACCTTTCTTGGTGAAATATCGTCGTTTAACTCCGCCTCTTCGACTTCCAGAGAAAGCTTTTCAATTCGAGACCTTAATTCTTTAATCGATTTATCAAAATCGGGGTTATTCAAGATTTCCTCGAGTCTCTCCTTGCGATGTATTAGTGTGCGATGGATGGCTCGTACTGATGAATTCAATCGACGTTGAAGTAACTTAAGCATAAACCCGATAGATGATCCTCGTCGGCCCCCAACAGCTTTTGCAAGATTAAAGGTATTCTTTACATATTCGGTTACGTTCTTATATAAGATTGATTCCAATGGAGAAAGAGAAAATGAAATGGTCTTGGCTTTTCGGGGGGGGAAAATGGGGTAGCCTTCAGGGGTAACCATTTCTTCTTTTAGACGACGAATAAAGATTGGATATTCTTCGTCCTGGAATTCTTTTAAAACTGGCAAAATGTCCATATTCCCCTCGTCAAAAGAGTCAGACTCTAATAATTTGAGTAAAAGACGAAAATTATCAGATTTTCCCTTGTGTGGAGTTGCAGTGAGAAATAAGAGATGATCAGTCTGCTCAGAAAGAGCTTTCCCTAATTGATAGCGCTTTGTTGTTCTCTCGCGCATTTGGCGCATATCCCATTCAGCACTCATTTTGTGAGCTTCATCAACCACGATTATATCCCAAGGGACTCCTAGAAGTGAATTACGGATAAAACTCATACCTTTCTGACGTTTTTTCTGAACCTCATTTTTAGCAAAATCCATTGAAGTAATTATTTTCTCAAATTGGATCCAAGCACGAGGTCCTAAGGAACGTAAAAAATCAGAGTCAAGGATTACGAAATCTTCGTTAAATCTATTTTTTAATTCAAGTCTCCATTGTCCTGTTAACGATCCTGGTACGACAATAAGGATTCTCTTAACTGCCCCTCTAGCCAATAACTCCTTAATTACAAGGCCTGCCATTATAGTCTTCCCTGCACCAGGTTCATCAGCAATCATAAATCGTGTGCGGGGTCTTGGCAGTATGTATTTATATACGGCTTCGAGCTGATGAGGCAGTGGATCTATTTTTGAAGATCCAACAGCAAAGAGAGGGTCTTGGTTAAAATTAGAGCGTATGGCATTCCCCATCATAATCATGAAAAATCTCTGTGGATCTCCGGAGAAATTAAATTCTGTTACAAATTCAATGGTTTCCAATTTTTGAATATCAAGTACCGGATCAAAAAATTGGTGTGTTTCAGGATTTATTGCTATGAACTTAACTTTTGCAGGGTCTCCAAGTAATCTTTCTACACGAACGATCTGAACGGGTTCTGAGTTTCCAAAAGGTCCGATTACCTTCCTATTTATAAGTTCTTCTGGTTTTTGCTCAAAAATCTCACGGACACTAGCCATGGAGTCAATCCCCTTAAAGATGATGATTCTTCGTACTAATTCGTCCCAATAGAAATAGAATTTTTACTTCATCTAAGGTTAGATGTTAAAATCACCTTAACAATAATATCTTTCACTATTTGTCTATAAATGTTTTTTTGATTGAGCTTCCATAGAGAATTGGATAATATTTTTTAGGATTTCTTATATCAAATGGCACATGAAATCAATTTTTTCTTTATTTTTCCTTTATATAATCTGAGTGGTGTCAAATTGCGATTTGACGACATCATCATTATAATAAACTATGTTGTCAAAGCCTGTTTTGGAGAAATTGGAAAAATTATTCAAAACAAATCCTTAATCCTCTCTGGAGGTACTCCTTTTCTATTTATATCAAATCTTCGCGATAAAGCTTTGAGATTTCATCAAGACTTAAAATCCTGTGCTCAGTATGCGTCATCCTTGATTTAAAAAGTCGTGGAATAATGTCTTCAGACACTACAAGAAACTCTCCCTGTTTTGCTTTCATTAACAAATCCAATTTTTTTTTCTTATCTTGAAAATCCTTAAATTTCGGTCCCACAAGGTCTGATATTTTTTCTTTACTCTGTTTAGTTGGAATCCTCCCAACGAGTAATGTTAAAACATTGTCAAGAGCTTTATAGTCAATACTAGCAGGGGACTGAGTTGCAAACATGCAACAAACACCATATTTTCGTGCTTGTCTTAATAGTAGGTCTATCATCCTTTTTGATGGTGGATTATAAGGATGTGGGGGTAGAAAATCAGCAACTTCGTCAATATAGAACATTAATCTTGGATCTTGACCTTTAGGAGGATGTTTTAGCATCCAGGTATATAAAGATCTGATAATCCAGGAAAGTACAATTTGTCTCTTCTTAACATCAGCGCCAATCGCCCCTAAGTGGACTATATATAATTTTGGTTTACCTTTGGTGATATCATCTAAATTTAATGTTTCACCACCACGGAAGAGTATTCCATCAGTTCCTACTGCATAAGAGAGGAGTAATGAACATATCCTTTTCCTTTTTCTTGAAGATAATAGCAAATCAACCGAAATTCTTTCTCCCCCATCAACTGGTGTAACATTCTCGATACTCTCAACATAATTGGCGATCTTTGTAAAACTTGGTCTTTCTCCCATCTGCCAAATTTCATTTATAACTCCCTCAAGAAATGATTTTTCTTCTTTATTCTTTGCTGGATCTAAATTTAATATAGATAGTAGATTTAAACTAATATTATCAAGTAACGCTAGTTTAAATTCCCGAAACTCATCCTTTTCTAACCCCTCCTCGTCTGGAGGATCAGCAAAAGGATCTAAAATAAGATTTACTCCTTTATTAGAACCAGGTGTAAAAATGAACTTCTCTACCTCGGAAAGTAATTTTTGTCCTTCTATTGTATTTGATAGAGCAAGAGAAGCTAAATCCCCTTGTGGATCTATGAGAAGTGCCGAAATGCCCGATCCGAGAATTTCTTCAATGATCACTTTAGCAAGAACTGTTTTTCCTGATCCTGAGGAACCCAAAATTGCTAAATGGCGTGTAAACTTAGTTTTACTAATTTTAATTTCTTCGTTATCTTGCAGAGATTTTCCGATTATAATCTCATGAGACTCGTGAATGGAGGGAGTTTTTACTAAATCTTTAATTTTATCAATTATTCCTGTTTTTATTTCATCTGGAGGTTTTATACCATCAAACATTTTATAACAATCGTGTTTTAATAGGCACTTATCACAGAGTTCTTCATCAGATATTTGGTGAGGGTAATCTTCTAACCACTGAGCCATTTCCAGAAGTAATGTAAGCAATTTAGGTTTTAGATCTTCAGAAGGTGGAAGTTCAACATCCCGAATACCATCTTCGAAAAAGTATAGAATCCTTATTTGACTCTTCTCTTTAATTTCTCTCTCAATCCCCATTGAATAACAAA
>JAEOTI010000036.1 GCA_016839955.1 Candidatus Hodarchaeota archaeon
GATCATTAAGAAGTCTATCTATGTTCTCCTTAAAAGATGATATGGGAGAAATAATAGCATCAACCTCATTTTTCAGCAGCAAGCTTCTCGCTCCGACTTTTGTTGTTACTGTAGGAATTCCTAGTGCCATATATTCCAATATTTTTAAGCTAGTTCCACTCCCCTCAGAAAGAGGATTCAGAGCAAGGTCAGCTGACTGTAAATAAGGAAGAATGTCTTTTTGGAATCCAGTGAAAATGACGTTGTTTCGATTTTGAAAATAATTCCCAACTGATCCAATTACTACGAAAATAGCTTCACGAGAATCAAATTTACTTGCTATTTTCAATAATCTTTTTACTGCAATAATATTAGGTTTATGAACACTCCCCATGAAAACAATTACCTTTTTTCTTTCAAAACCCAACTTCTTTTTAGCTTTGACTTTTTCATTCTCTTTAACTGGAGTAGTACCTTTACAATCTATTCCATTTGGAACTGTGATAATATCATGATCTCTTTTAATATTGAAAATTCTTGAAAAATCTTTATTATCTGAATGACTTACAGAAATGATCTTGTAGGCTACTGACAAAGCTTTATTTTCTAATTTTCTGGCTTTTTCAACGAGTTGAGAAAGAAATTTCGATTTTCTCGTATTAAAATTCTCCCATATCAATCTATATTCACAATTATGAGATGATAGAATGATTGGCACATCCTTGTTAAGTCCTAATGCTAAATCTATCAACCAAGGGTGTTCAATCTGAATTGCACTAAAAGATTGAGGAAGAATTTTACTTTGACGTCTTAAATTCAAGATTTTAGATAGAAGGATATCATGTGGATAGGATAGCTTGAATAGGAGAAAACTAGAGAGGAGAGAGAAAACATCTACTCTCTGGTATTCAACATAATTTTTATTAATCTTAACTAGTTTTCTTCTTAAAATTCCATCTGCTACCGATATCGTTGGCCTAACAGAGAATTGAAATATTCTGAACTGCTTTGAAATGACTTTATTTAAATTTAAGACTCTAATTGGCCCTCCACCTGTAGGTGGAAATGTCCAATAAGGACAGAGATTAAGGATCATCCTCACTACATCTTCAAATTTTGAGATTTTTATCGATTTTCAACATGTAGATCATTCTTTGATTTAATTAAAGACTTTCCTTCAATTCTCTTATCTGGTAAATCCAGATCAAAAAAATCCATTATAGTTGGAAAAATATCGAGAGGTGATCCTTTCTCTTTTAATTTAAAATATTCTTCCTTCGAATGGTAGAACATGACCGCACCTTGATACTTATGACTTCCTGGCACAATTCCATGAGAAGATGATGATTCAAAAATTGGTACTTTTACGCGATTTCCGATACCATAATCTTCATTTAGTAATAAAAGAATATCAGGATATTTCTTGATAAATTTTCCTGAATATAGCTCCTCTCTTCTTATAGCAAATTCAGTAATACAAAAACTGCCACTCTCATCTTTAAGTGAACTTAGTAGGCTAATGATTTTATCTATTATCCTATCTTTTGATTCAACCCCTTTTTCTGAAAGGACTTTATCATTAATAACAACCCCACCATATGGATATGATTTAATGCCTGATAAATCAGTACAAAAAGCGATAGTTTTTTCCCAATTAATAGACGAAGAAACATCATATATTCTCTTGGCTCTTGGTACTAGTTTCATAAGTTTTGATCCAAAATTCTCCAAATGAAATTTTGACACAATTCCTAGAGATGTTCGCTTAAAGTTATCAAGAAAGCTATTGGAACTCTTTGATGCAACTAAAAGATTATTTCGTCGAAAAACTTCATTTATATTCACATTGATTGTTGGCCGTCTCCCATGGCCATGATCACTAAAAATTAGTAAAAAATCTTCCTTTGTGAGTTCCATCATAAATTCTTTTATCAGTTTATCATGTAAAATGTAGAATTCTTTTAGAGAAGATTTATACTTTGTATATCCTGGAAAAAGGGGATCATTTTCATCAAAGAACTTCCAAAAAAAGTGAGGCACAACATCTAAAATAGATGTGTATAAAAAGAATAAATCCCAATCAGGAATTTCTTTCAAACTTTTTTTCCCTAATTTCAATGTGGCATCGAGAATCGTTTTATGACGTTTTAAAAACTCATCATAACTCAATCCTCCCAATCCTGGGAATCCTTTAACAGTATTTAGAGTTTTCCAGTCAAATTCAGGCAAAAAATTCTTTGGAAAAACTTGAACGTCGTTGTAAATAGATGAACGACCGATCATAACGCCATTCGTAGACCAAACTGGGTAGCCAATATGAGGGAGTAAGATGATACATTTTTTCCC
>JAEOTI010000037.1 GCA_016839955.1 Candidatus Hodarchaeota archaeon
ATTTCTAAGCAATAATTACAGTTTTTTGATTCGATCCGAGTTTTCTTCTTCAAATTAAATCTTTGATTTTGATGAAAGGGTGTTATAAATTTGAAAGAATCTCGGAGAATAATTCATTCTTCGTTTCTATGATTTTGAACAAATTGAACTAGTCACCTGTAATGAACGGTTATTCCTTTTCTTACAAGAAAATTAAAGTTACTAGTAATGCAACAATCGACAGAATTATTATAAAAAAATTCTCATTGGGTTCTTTTAACGACCCATGCAGTCCATAAACCTATAGAGGTAGTTTCCTCAAATATTATTCTTACATGTGATTCAGGTGTGCAGAAAACTTGATATTAACCATTACTGATTATGTTACAGATATTCAATCTTATATTGATATAGTCATAACCAATTTACGTTTTTTATTGATTTTTCCTTTAATTTTCATAATTTGGTTTTTAGGACGATTCCTTAAATTTCTAATAAAAAGAAATCAATCAATTCCTCCAGATGCAAGAAACGGAATCTTTTTATTTATAGGAATGCTTCAAATCTATTTCATCGGTTTTGGATTAGCATACATATTCCAAATAGGTTCTGAGTTTATTCTTGGATTGTCTACTATTTTTGCTACTGCAATTGGGTTTGCATCGACGAGTGTAGCAGCAAATATCGTAGGTGGATTTTATATTATACTTACAAGACCTTTTGGAGTTGGAGACTTTATTTCTACACAAGGTAAGGAAGGAATTGTCCAAGAAATTGGTTTAAACTTCACAAGAATTATGCAAATTGATACGTCCACCGTTACCATACCAAACTCTATTTTACTAAATGCTTCATTAGAAAACTATACACTTAATCTAGCAGAGGAATTGAAGAAAAGGGATGTTAAAAGTCAGCTTAAGATAAAAGAATATTCCATTGCTATCCCTGAATCAATCACCAAAAGTATTTATGACACATTCGAGCAGGACGAGGTTGTCAGATATTCTTCAATGATCCAACTTAAACTTAATGTAACTGATCCTTCTATACCGTTAAATTTTGTCAAAAGAAAGATCATGGAAGTGTGTGCTGAATTTAAAGAGGTTTTTGGATATCCCATCAGATTTTACTTTGGGAGACACGTCTTTAGACAAGATACTTATTTTGTCATAACAACCTCTAATCCCTATACAATATTCAACTATTATCCGCTATTCTTAGAAAAAATAGTTCAAGAAATTTTCATTGATATTCAGGAGACAAAAAAATGACCATATCTCAAAATGAATTCAATTTTGACCCGATCTTTGGCATTGTTATATTTATTATAGGGACAGGGATAATCGTTCTTTGTCAGATACTTCTTTTACGTTTAATTAAGAATTATGTCTCACAAATGGATAAACCACCACTAGATGTTATCAATGGTGTTAATATACTCACAAAATTTATCTCAATGATCGCCATTCTCTACTTGTTCATCCTAGCATTCAATGCTTCAATTGAGAATATCATTATAGTTTCAGCTATTTTAGGATCCATTATTTCATTTGGTTCAGCTCAAGCGATTCAAAATTTTATCGCTGGTCTCTATATTGTTCTTACCGCTCCATTTGGAATTATGGATTTCATATCACTTGATGGCAAAGAAGGATTTGTTCAGGAAATCTCGTTGAATTATACAAAAATTAAAACAATCGATAATACTTATCAATTCATTCCAAACAAAAAAATCCTAAGTGCTACTATCATTAACTATAATATTAAAATTGAGAAAGAGGATGAAGAGAGTGAATTAATTAGTATTAATAGTCTTCAAAAATTATTTTCTAAGGAGATTATCAATTACACTTTCCTTTGGGGAGCTCCTTTAGGAGATTATAATAGCATAGTTAAAAGAATAGAGAAAGTTTGTGTGAAGTATGAACTCAAATTTGGAAATCAACCTAAATTCTTCCTTTTCAATGTTTCTCATCGTTTGCAGTTTAAATTTATGGTTAAAGTTGATAATACAGAGTTTGAGCGCCTTGAAAAAAATTTAACCGGCTTTAGAGATGAATTAGCATTACAATTTCATTAATCACTGATTGACTAGAATCCCTTTATCCTTTTTACGAGATTTAATAACTAATTAAATCATTTCTTTTTAGGCTCCCCATAAATCGGGATAAACTAAGCCAGTACCTGTTCCAAAGATTACTATATGTTCATTTTTCTTGATAAAATTAAGCTCAAGTAAATGTTTCAACGATGCGAAGGTCGCGGCTGCTTCTGGAGCAAGCAATATTCCCTCTGTCTTTGCCAAATAGTTAGATGTACTTAATATCTCCTCATCAGTTACTGTAACAGCACAGCCATCAGAATCATAGATTGCTTCTAATATCAAATAATCACCAATGGCTGAAGGAACTCGTAACCCAGGAGCGATAGTTTTTGCATTTTCCCAGAATTCTGCTTTTTTCTTCTTTTTTGAATACGCTTTGTATATTGGAGCACACCCCTCTGTTTGAACGGCAACCATTCTAGGTCGTTCTTTCCCTATCATCCCTAAAATTTCAAGTTCTTCAAAGGCTTTCCACATGCCCACAATACCAGTTCCTCCACCTGTAGGATATACGATAACATCAGGTACCTTCCATTTCAATTGTTCCAACGTTTCTATCCCCATGGTTTTCTTTCCCTCAACTCGATATGGCTCTTTCAGAGTTGAAACATCGAACCAGCCATTAACTTCACTTTCAGATCGAGATTTTTTCGCA
>JAEOTI010000119.1 GCA_016839955.1 Candidatus Hodarchaeota archaeon
AATGTATTCAAACTCTGCTTCAGGAGTACCAGTCTCTGGAGTGACAAGAAAAGCTTTCCTACACTTACCGTGCCACAAATCCATATATAGCTTCATCTCTTCTGTCAAATGTCCATCCGGTTCGAGCACAAAAATAAAATCGCCTTCCCACTCTTTTGCGGCTTCTGCATAGGCTTCATTTTCGTTTAATTTTTTCATAAACTCTATAACCCATTCTTCTGAAGGAAAGATAACCATGCACATTACTCCGTTTAGTTCTAATACCCATAAATAAACCCATAAATAGGTTTAAGACACCTTCGTTTGCAGATATTTCAAGATTTTCTAGATTATTTTGGAGCTCCTAGAATGTTTGGATTTATGGGAAAGATTTTACGAGTCAATTTAGATTTACATGAGATTATCGAAGAAACTCCGAATGAAACAGATATGAGGTTATATCTCGGTGGAAGTGGTCTAGGGTCTAAATATTTAATTGAAGAAGTCCCAAAGGGAATAGATCCTCTTGGTTCTGAAAACAAATTAATTTTTATGACGGGACCTTTAACTGCCACCCCCTCTCCGAGTACGGGTAGGTTTTCGGTATTAGCGAAGTCCCCTCTTACTGGGGCTTGGGGACACGCAAATTCTGGAGGTTTTTGGGGGCGAGACTTCAAAAAAGGAGGATATGATGGACTCATATTTGAGGGAAAATCCCCCGAACCCGTCTACCTCGTCACTGACGATGATAACGTGGAACTTCTAGATGCTAAGGATCTTTGGGGCAAGAGTTCCTCAGAAACAACCGCAATACTCAAAGAAAAACATGGCAAGGACTTCAATGTAGTTTGTATAGGAATTGCTGGAGAAAATCTCGTATCTTACGCGGGGATAATGAATGACGTTAACAAACCCAATTGGGGCCGTTCAGCAGCAAGATGTGGTCTAGGAGCTGTAATGGGATCCAAACGTTTGAAAGCTATTGTTTCTCGAGGAACGAAGAAAGTCAAAGTAGCAGATGTGGAAGGTTATAGAGAAGCCGCGAGAGACAGATTTGATTGGGTTAATCAAAGTTTTTTGAAAATGACTCTGGAAGTTTATGGTACAGCTGCAATTCTCGATTTAGTAAACGTTAAGGGTGGCCTTCCAACTCGAAATTGGCAGTTGGGCGAGTTTTCAGGTGCTGATGATATAAATGGGACCGCTATTAACGAATCCATCCTTGTGGACCGAAAAGCTTGCTATGCTTGTCCCATAGCATGTGGAAGGATTTCAGAAATTAAAACTGGAAAATATGCTAGTAAGGGCGAAGGACCAGAATACGAATCAATTGGTGCTCTGGGTAGTATGTGTGAGATTGATAATCTAGAAGCAATTACTCAAGCACATTTTCTTTGCAATGAATATGGCCTTGATACTATTTCTGCGGGAAACACGATTGGGTTCGCAATGGAATGTTTTGAAAAAGGAATCTTGACTAAAGAAGATACAGATGGGTTAGAGATTAAGTTTGGAGATCCCGATGTCATGATTGAACTTGTTCAAAAAATTGCAAAGAAAGAGGGGAAAATTGGCAAACTCTTAGCAGAAGGAGCAAAATCGATGAGTGAAAAATTAGGAAAAGGATCTGAAGATTTCGCAATGCACGTAAAAGGGCTCGAACTCCCTGCTTATGATAGTCGGGCCGCTAAGATAACAGGGTTAGCATATGCTACAGCGAATCGTGGTGGTGATCACATCACAGCTTTCATTGAAGGACCTGCATTTATGAGTATGCCATTCCTTATCGTGGATGATGTAGAAATTGGTGATGAGCTTCAAGAGCTTCCTGAAACTACAAAATTCGTTAAAGAGTTTGAAGATGCTTTTGGGGTGTTTGATGCCATTGGAGGATGTAAATTTATGGGGATGGTACTAACTGCGGACGATTGGGCTGATTTAATTGCAAAATTGATGGGTTGGGATTTTTCAGCTGATGATTTTCGAAAGACTGGTGAGAGGATTTACAACCTCCAAAAAGCCTTTAATGTTCGTGAGGGCTTCTCCAGAGCTGATGATACTCTCCCTAAGAGATTATTAAAAGAACCATTACCTGATGGTCCTGCAAAAGGACAAGTTGTGAACTTGGAACCTCTTTTAGATGCGTATTATGAATTTCGAGGTTGGGACAGTGATGGAAAACCAACTCCTGAAAAACTCAAAGACCTAGAATTAGAATGGTTGATAAATAAAATGTAGTCTAAATATGAAGCTTTTAATGTCAATCACTATATTTTAAAGAATTATCTGTAGAATCTTGTCTTAATTTCACATTGTTTATTATTTATAAATAGGATTTTCCAATTCAGAAGTCTTGTATAGTGGAAAAAACCTATCTTAATTCCATTTTTAGAGACATTAAATCTTTGGGTGAGAAAATGGCTTATGTAGACAAACCCTGGCAGAAGAGTTATTTTGTTGGTCCGTTTAAACTCAAAAAAAGCATGGAACCTTACCCTGAAATTTCAGTGTATCAATTTCTTGAAGATTCAGCCACAAATTATCCAGAAAACAAAGCATGTGTCTTTTTAGACAAAGAAATAACATATGAGGAATTGAAATTACAAGTAGATAAATTTGCGACAGCATTAGCAGACTTAGGAGTAAAAAAGGGGGATAATGTTGCCACTATATTACCTACTTGTCCCCAATTTATCATCTGTGATTATGCTATAATGAGACTAGGAGCAGTCCATGTTCCACTGAGTATATTACATAAGGGCCCAGAATTATTATATGAATTAAATGAATCAAAGACTGAGATTGTGATCAGCTCTTTTCGTCGATTAGAACGGATTCAGTCAATTAAAGATAAAACTAAATTAAAGACATTAATTCACACAGCAGTACCAATTTTTCCAAATTATTCTTTACCAGAAATCAAAGAAATTCCCGGTACATATCATTTTGAGAGTTTAATTGAAAAATATGACCCACACCCTCCTGAAGTCATAATCAATCCCAGAGAGGACGTAGCTCTATTACCTTTTACTGGAGGAACTACTGGGGTTCCAAAAGGGACAATGTTAACTCACTACAATCTTACTACAAACGTAATTCAATCAATGCATTGGATGATGGATCCGTTAAAAGCGGGGATAAAAAGTAAAGCAGCTACAGCAGTTTGTGTGCCAATATTTCATCAATATGGACATTGGGTAGTTCACATGGCAATGTCTTGGGCTTTACGACTTTTTATGTTAGATCCACGAGATCTTGAAAGAATTGTTCAAACTATAAAGAAATATCGTCCATTCATTGTTGCAGGTGTTCCTACACATTATATGCGATTGTTAAAGTATGATATTCCGAAAATGCAAACGTTTTTCTACTCTGGAGCTGCGGCTCTTCCACCTATTGTTGCTGAAGAGTTTGAAAAGAAGATTGGTGTTCCAATGGGTGAAGGCTACGGAATGACTGAAGCCACAGCTTGTACTCATCTCAACCTCTCTGCTCTATCCAAAGTTACGGGCTTTATGACCAATGTAAAGAGATCTATTGGAATTCCATGTCCTGATACAGAAGTAAAGCTTATTGATCCCGAAACTGGTGTAGAAGCACCCCCTGGAGAGACAGGAGAACTATGGATACGTGGCCCTCAGGTTATGAAGGGTTATTGGCCCACTCCTGGAAAAGGCTTGTCTGAAGACGGATGGCTTGCTACTGGTGACATTGGAAAAATGGATGAAGATGGTTACTTCTATATCGTTGATCGGATTAAAGATATGATTAACGTGTCAGGGATGAAAGTCTATTCACGATTGATAGACGATCTTTTACAAGAACACCCCTCAATTAATATAGCCGGAGTTATTGGAATTCCAGATCCAGAACGACTAGGTAGTGAGCGAGTGAAGGCGTTTGTTACATTAAAAGAAGAATACAAAGGAAAGATTTCCATTGAAGATATTATTGAATATTGCAAAGAAAAATTACCTCCTTACGCAGTCCCAAAAGAAGTAGTAATCCGAGAAGAATTACCTTTAACTCTCGCTTTGAAAATCTTCAAGAAAAAACTACGAGAAGAAGAAACTACATAATTGAAAGTAATATAAAGTACTGTGATAAAGATCCTTTACAACCGAAAAAAAAAATAACGGTAAATGAAGGTAAGTGGGTAGAATGGGCACTACTGACGAAAAGCGGATGATTTTATTTCACGATGGAAGAGAAAAAGCGATTGATGTAAAAAGAATGATTGAATTCGAAAATAAAAGTACACATGCACGGTTTTTTAAGGGTTATGACGAAGTAAGTGCTAAAACATTATTAGAAGAGCTAGGTGCTTGTGCAATAGACTATACGAATGTACATCAAACATGGTCAAAAACTATTCCTGATATTCATCCAGATAGTACTCGTTTGTTTATAATTTGGGGAGAAGATTCAAAAACAAAAGAGATTGTAAGTTTAATTCGTGGTTTTTTCCTTCTTGTACCATTTACTGCGACACAAACTACCTTATCGGATTATTATATGCTCGAAGAAAAAGTTCCATACTATCCTTATGCAATTGTTACATCATTTCGCACAATCTACAACAAAAAAAATGATCTAGAAGACCTGATTAACCAACTATTAGAAAAAATCTCCTTCAATTGGCAAAAGCAACGTGAAAAGACAATTTCCCGTCTTAAAGAAGGAACAGAAATTTGGGAAAGATTTATGTTATCCTTTGATAAAATAATCCACTTTTCTTTTCAATGTCCCTCTATTGATCGTGAAGTGATTGATATTTTGAAGAGAAAAGGTTATCAGATCACAGCTACAATGCATATCCTTGCTTCAGCTTCATCTTATTATGATAAAGCTGCTATAGACCATCACACTCGTTTAGTTTACAAAATTTTGGATGAATCCGAGAAGCGACGGAAAGATAGTTAGAAATCTACTCTTTTTCCTTCAAAAGCATATTGAAAAAGACGTTTAAAGTCTTCACTTTCTAAGTCTCGGGGATTAATTAATGTTCCAACATCTTCGTTGGCTGACTCAACCAGTTTGCTTAATTTCTCAGTAAATTCTTGATGAGAAATATTAATATCTGCAATTTTAGTTGGTAGGCCCAATTCTGTAATGAACGTTCTCAGAAATGTACCTAAAACCATCCCTGGGTTTTCATCAGGTCTAATTGATATTTTAAGGAATTCACAAACATCTTGATAACGGCTTTGTGCTGCATCTCGATTATACTCAACGACATACGGAAGAAACAGACCACAACATATACCATGGGGAGTGTGGAAAACAGCACCAAAGGAGTGGCTCATACTATGAATTCCTGCAATATTTGAATTTCCAAATGCGATCCCGGCCATTGTTGCAGCATTATGCATGTGTTCACGAGCTTGAAGATCTTCCCCATTTTCGACTGCACGAGGTAAATATTCAATCGCTACTTGAAGCGCCTTAATTGCAAGGCCATCCGAAAAATCATTTTGCCATGTGCATGTATAAGCTTCTAAAGCATGAGCAATAACATCTACTCCAGTCATGGCTGTTAATTTTGGGGGCATTCCCGTACACAATGAAGGATCAACAATAGAAATGTCTGCTATTAGTTCTCTTGAAGCTAAACATATTTTTCTCTCCACTTGCTGATCAGTTATAACAATTGCCCATGTGGCATCTGCACCGGTTCCACTAGTAGTTGGAATCGTAACTAGTCTCGCTTTTTTGCGTAAACCAATCTCTACATCTGGAAATATCTCATCTAACTTCATATCTGGACGTTCATAAAGAACCCACATTGCTTTCGCAGCATCTAGTACTGATCCTCCACCTATTGCAATGATCCATTCCGGATTCTGCTGTTCCATTGCCTTTGCGCCAGCAATACAGGTCTCAAACGATGGATCTGGTTCTACTTTATCAAAAATAGTTAATTCGAGACCGACTTCTTTAAGTAATGAAACCGCTTTCGATGTAAGTCCTAATTTCACCACATTTTTATCTGTAACAATAAAAGCTCGCTTTCCCTTTAAACTCAAAAGTTCTTCAAGTGCATCTTCACCAAAAACCACGGTAGGACATTTAAAAAACCACATAGTATGCTCATCTCAAGAATAGGACAAACCCATTTCACAGAAAGAGCATTTTAGTGGTTTTCTATCCAAGGAAGAAATTAAGTATAAAGTCCTCTTCGAGGTTCAGGGACCGGAGCTTGATTTTGTAAATTTGCAGAATGCTCTGCCATTTCGCCTAAGCTAGATTTAATTGTTTCTGAGTCTTCAAGGAGTTGTTTAACATTTATATCGAAACTTTTCATTTTCGCAAGCTGTTTAACTAATCTTGAGGCACCTAAGGGATCAGGAAATTGGGGGACTGTAGGAACTAGGAGAGCATAACCATTCACATCCCGAATAATTGTCTCATTAAGAATTGCACCCGCTAGGTCTGAAATATATCCTCCTTGTAAGAGGGGGAGTTTAAAATCTTTGATGTTTTTTCGAAGGTCGGGTTCAGCAACAAGAAAAACCCTTGGTTTTTCCTGATCTTCATTTGGTAAAGAACGAACTGGAAAACCACCTAATATAATTATTTCTTGTACTCCCACGACGTTAGCCCAGTCTAGAACAGCATTAGCAATATGATAATAAGCTGTTGGTGGGGCTGGAGATTCACCAATTAACGCT
>JAEOTI010000791.1 GCA_016839955.1 Candidatus Hodarchaeota archaeon
ATTACATTCATGAGGAGGAGAATTGTTTAGTAGTCATAATTAAGTAATTTATATGATCAATTATTTCATTCTACCTATTTTATTAATATTAAGGGAACCAGGGATAGAAATTCCAGAAAGGCTCTTCATATAGCTAATCCCAAGTTTCATAGATTATCAAAAATCATTTTTGAAATAATCCTATCAAAAAGGTACCAAATAGTTTAAATAACTGTACAAAAAAGGTACCAAATTTCTTTTTTATATTATGATGTATAATTTTTTTTATAAAACCCACAAAGAAAAATGATTAACCTAGAAAAAAATCGGAAAAAAGTTATGAAAATGATTTGTAAGTTGTTATTTATAAAGAACAATAAAATGGCGATAAAAAGAATCAAGCTAAAAAATCTGGCTTAAATATCTGTGAAATTACAGCTGGTTCCGGAATAACACAATCTAAATGGAATTGGCTTATGAAAAGGTTCTAAATTAAAGCTATAAACACTTGGAATAACATCACGAATTTAATATCAGTACAAAGATACCTTAATTTGGTACGAAAACCTACAAAAATGTGATATGTTATGAATAAAAATGGAAGAATAATTTCGAAAACATCAGTTTCCATCTTTTTGATAATAAATTGTATTATTTTGATGGAATTCTCAATAATGCCAGTCTTAGCTTATTATGATCCTCAAGCAGAACTCACCACTGAAGTATTATTGAACAAGGAGGGTGTGATATATGATTTATCGCCTCTCGAAAAATATGTAGAAGATGGCTCAGTAAATGTTAAGGAGATTTCTGAAAATCCTCATAATAATCAATCTGAGTGGCCACCGGGAACCTATTATTTATATCGAAGTCATTTCAATCGTGACTTAGGTGTGGTTATTAATGAAGTTAATCTCTCCACCTTTGTTGGGCTATCGGTTAATTTGGTGATTCCAACCAAATGGGATGAAAATAAACAGACATATGTACTTTATGTATCATTAGATCCTAAGAAATTAAATTGGAGTGCAGCTATGAGCACCGAACTCAAATGGTTGATAAACCAATCAATAATTACTGGTTTAACAGAATTAGAAATCCAACAGATTACACGACTAGTATATGATGGTTCCAGGGTAATCTATGAAAATGGCACATGGGTAACTGCACCTCGTGGTAAAGATACATTTGATGTAAAAATGCCTTTTAATTTAGAGGATTTTCCTGATGACGTTCCTGGTAGAAAACGTCGTATCCCCAAAGAAGGGGTTCCCATAATAGTAATAATGGGTGCTGTTGTTGCTCTTATTGCGTGTGGTACATTTTCATACACTCGTTTAAAAAGAAGATCAATACTTGATAATTTAAATCGAAAAAATATATTTGAACACATCAAAGCCAATTCAGGTATACATTTTAAAAAGTTGCTAAGAGAACTCAATTTTAAACCTGGGGCGCTCTCATATCATCTCAACATTCTTGAAAAAGGTGAATATATTAAATCGATCCAGCATGGTAATATGAGAAAATTTTATTTATATGGAACAAAAAGTGATTTAAAACTCGTACTCACAACCATACAATTACGAATTTTAAGTGTTGTGGATGAGCGTCCCGGGATTTCTCAATCAAATATTTCAAAAACAATTGGGAAAACCAGAATGTTAGTCAATTATCATATAAAAATTTTTGCAGATGCGAATATTTTATCTATTGAAAAAAGCGGGCGAGAAAGTTTATGCTATACTACAAGCTCTGCTACACCTTATCTCCCTGGGTAATAATAGATAATCTAATTTCATCCATTTTTAAGGCAGCAGTTGGTTAAGGACTTGAGGTTGTTGAGATTTGGATGAGGTGATGCAGTAACCGAACCGCTTATCCGCCTGTTATGCGACATTTCAATTAAAGATTATAATTATTGTAAAAAAGGAATGATACCATGGTAGAAACAAATAAGATTTGTCTCATAACAGGAGCTTCTTCTGGAATTGGAAAGCACATAGCTTATGAAATGGCTCATAGGGGTTGGAAGGTTATTGCTATTGCACGTCGAAGTGATAAACTTGAAAAATTAGCTAAATATCTGGGAGAAGACAAACTTAGTCCCATAGTTTGTGACGTGAGCAAATTTGATCAGGTAAGAGATGTATCTACAGAATTAATAAACAAAAAGATATATCCATCATTGTTCTTCCTGAATGCAGGCGATGGAGACGAAGAAGATGATAAA
>JAEOTI010000120.1 GCA_016839955.1 Candidatus Hodarchaeota archaeon
ATGGTTCCAAAAGTCGTATGGCTGTCCTACCTGTCTGAAAATAAAAGATCCATGGTGTGAGGTGCGTAAATGCAGTCAAGCGATAGATCTTGGGAGCTGTCTGCTTTGTAAGTCTTTTCTTGATTGTTCGCACACAAAATATCAGCGAGACCGATATCCATTTGTGGTCGACCACTATGCTCGTGTCCAAAAGGTCGGGTTGGAAAAACATTTGGAAGAAGAAGAACTACGAGCTCAAGAAGGAATTTTACTAATTAATATTAGAAAGTACTAAAGAAGGTCATTTAATCGCTTTTAATGAGTAATGATCTTTGATTGAAGTGGTTCCAACTAGGATATCAAATAAAAGATCTTATAATGACTAGCTATAAAAAATTTAATCGTGAAAAACATATACACCTTTGATTTGTGAAATCAACTCATAATCTGAGGATGAATTATACGAATCAAATTCACTCCTATGATTATTACGTTCTACAATTATATAATTCCCCCTTGAAGCGCTATCATTTCCACCAGATATCCACCATAAAGATGTAACAGAGTTAGGTTCTAAAATATGAAAAATAAATGAATAAGCATCAAAATCACGAACATATAGCGCAAAAGCGGTAAAATTTCCATTGGAATGCTGAATAATGAATTTTGCAGTTTTTTCTTTACTATCAAATGTTGTACCGTACTCACCTTCACCTCCAGTATCGTTAATGAAGGTAAACGCTCTATTTACAATAATTAAATTCTGAAAAAGTATCAGAACTACTAACAGCCATGGTAAATAACGAATTTGAGGAAAACGATTTAAATTTGATTTTCTAAGGTTGTCCGCTGCAAGTTGTAATCCCCGTCCTAAAATTAGAAATGGAAGGGGAAAAAAAACATTGAAATAATGAATATGAACTACTCCTGCTGCCTTTCCTGTCAATCCATAAAGGTTATAGTATATTAGAAAGCCAAAAAACGAAAAAAGAAGAAAATCGTTTGCTGGTACATCATTAAACCATTTTCGAAGTTTAGTAATAAGTATATTAAAGATTCTTCTACTTAGAGGAATTGAAAATAAAGCAAAAATTAGACACAAGCTTGCAAACAACAGAAGCAATTTGATTTGAGTAGTTTTACCCTCGGTATCTACTCTTATGATAAAATATAGTACTGCGAAAGCAATTGCAAACAAACTAGAAAAAAGAGGAAAGTTCCACGATTGATCTATTTGTCTTTCATTTGGTTTAACGTGTTTAGATTTTTTAGTAGAGAGTAATCTTTTTACTACTATCCAACCAATTGTTAAAAACGAAAGTGTAAGGGCAACAATGAAAAATATATCTAATGGAAGATCATAAGGCCCATATAAAAATCCAGATCCAAGCTTTCCATTTAAACCAGAACCAACAATAAGGTTCCATAACTTTTCTATTACTTCATCTCTATGTTTTGGAGGCCCTTCTGTATAAACGGGTCGAACGCTCCCTGGATCCGTAATAAGGCTTTTATAAACTCTTAAGTTTAACCAATTTTCTTTAAGGTCAAAAATGATTAAGGGGAGATGACCTAGAATAACACCAATACCTAGGAAACCTATGTTAGGTGCATTAAGATTCTTTCCATAGATTATCAGAAAAAATACTGCAGGAGGAACTATACCGAATCCTGTCAAGTGTAATTGTGTTGCAATCCCTAGGGATATTCCTACAGTGAAATAAGCATAACCACGACCTTGTTTATGACAAGACCATAGAGCAAGAAGGAGTAAAGGTATCAACCATGGAAAATTAACGGAAGTCCAAATCTTTCGAGAAAAGAGAACCAGCCAAGGACCAGTTGCAAGGAGGCTTGCTGCAGTAAGACCGACTCGATGGTCATACATTCGTCGACCGACAAGATAGGTTAAGAAAACTCCAATTACGTTGAGGATCGCTATGATTAAGGTTCCAGAAACGACATTCATACCAAAGAGAAAGAATCCAACCATAACTAGATACCCAACTATTGGTCCACCATAAGCTTCTTGCATTAATCCTTGTTTTAGTTGCCCTTTGATTGGTAGTCCGTCACCAACTAAGGAAGACAACAATCCATCAATAAATGGATTAATTTTACCTCGTAATAAAGCAGAAGTCCAATCTTGAAGTTCGTTAAGAATTCTTTCTCCCATAAAACACCAGAATGCCTCATCTCCCTTGAATTCTGCCCATTCAAGATTCCAAATCCGTAAAAATAGAGCTAACATACATACTGCTACAATTGATATGATTTCTACAGCTTTCTCTGGTAATCCATATCTTTCAAACAAGGATAAACGCCTGAGTATCGCTCTTTTATCCACTCTCTGTGCTTTCTTATGAGTGGAGTTATTTGAGCGTATCATATTGTTTTATCCTCTAGAATTTTCCTTTAAAGAAGGTTTCAACTCACTCATATTATTAATGAGAGTTTACCACAAGATTAATCTCTGAATGAAATTATTGTAAAGTTTGAGCTTTTATCTGAAACTCTAGTCCAATAAAGAACAATGAAAATCTTAAGTTTTAATAGAAAAAACCATATTCATTGAGTTTTCTGATCAAGTATAACAGGATAAATACTTTGGATCTTTAATCAAACAAATAACCTCTTTTTAAAAATAGATATCGAGGACTTTGAATGGAGAATTTCAATTTTGTCGCCTAGAGAAATAAAAATCTCAGACCTAACACTTAGGGATGCTCATCAATCATTACTTGCTACACGATTACGTCTTCGTGACATGTTACCAATCTTAGAAACCATAGATCAAGTTGGGTACTATTCCCTGGAAATGTGGGGTGGTGCTACTTTTGATTCTTGTCTGAGATATCTCCGAGAAGATCCTTGGGAACGTTTAAGGATAGTAAAGGAACACGTGAAGAATACTCCTCTCCAAATGTTACTCAGGGGCCAGAATATCTTAGGTTATCGCCATTATTCTGACGATATCGTTGAAAAATTTGTTTCTCGTGCAGCACAAACAGGAATTGATATTTTTAGAATTTTTGATGCTTTAAATGATCCTCGCAATCTAGCGTTTGCGAGTGAAATTGCAAAACGAGAAGGTGCTCATGTTCAAGGTTGTGTTTGCTATACCATCTCCCCAGTCCATACTGTTGAACATTATGTTGACGTGGCCATGCAAATTCAGGATGATATGCAAGCAGATAGTTTATGTTTAAAAGATATGGCTGGGATGCTTTCACCAGCTTGGGCTCGTAAAATTGTTTCTGGGTGGGTAGATGGGGGAATTACCATTCCTATTCATATTCATTCTCATTATACTAGTGGTATGGCAACTGCAAGTCATACTGCCGCTATAGAAGCCGGAGCGAGTGGAGTCGATACAGCTATTAGTACATTCGCTATGGGTACTAGTCATTCTCCTTCAGAAACCGTCGTTACAATCTTGAAAGATTTAGGATTCAAGGTGAATCTTGATTTTGATGTTATGCAAAAAGTTGCAGAATACTTTCGTTCCATTCGAAAGAAGTATGCGCCATATGAATCTGAATTTACTGGTGTGGATGCCAATGTTCTCCGATATCAAATTCCTGGGGGAATGATTTCCAATCTTGTCTCACAACTTGCAGAGCAAGATGCAATTGATAAGTTACCTCAGGTGCTAGAAGAGGTTCCTCGAGTCAGAGAAGAACTAGGATACCCTCCCTTAGTTACACCAACATCTCAAATCGTTGGGACTCAAGCAGTCATGAATGTTATTATTGGTCAACGATATTCAGTAATTCCTAAAGAAGTTCAGAATCTTATTAAAGGTTTATATGGTCAATTAGCCGCACCAATTGCGCCTGACGTTGCTGAAAAAGTCCTTCACGGGAAAAAACCTATAACAACACGTCCTGCTGATTCTCTGGAACCTGAATGGGAAAATAATAAGACAAAAACCGCTAAAATTCTTGGACGTGATCCTACAGATGAAGAAGTACTTTCATATTCCTTATTTCCTAATGTAGCGACAAATTTTTTCCAACGCTCAACAAAGGGGGCAACTCGTGATATTAAAACTGCAATCCTTGCTGCATTGTCAGTTGAACATAGTCTAGTCAAAGAAGAAGAACCAATTGTTGTAGGTGAAACCAATCCTTGGCGCCTTATCGGTAGAGAACGCCTGTCATGGCGTCGGCAATATGTTTTGAATCGGGGGAGGACATAAAATGTTGCTGGATAAGGATAAAGAACCAGTTGAGTTTTCTCTTCAGATTAATAAGGAACTTCAACAAGTGAGGGTAGTCCCTAAAAAAACAAGAGGGGGATATTTGGTAGAAATTGGTGATAGACGGTTCGAAGTTGATCTTTGCCCTCATATGGATTTAGACTCATTTATTGTTTCAGTTGATAGATGTCCTTACGATGTTTCATTAACAAAAATTAAAGAACCAAATAAGATACTTATTGATGACGAAGAAGTCGATTTTTCTTTAACTGGAGATCGAATTGCTCCATTTATTGACATTCCTTCTCCCAGAATTGAACCTACAAAAGAAAAAGTTCAACCAGTGGAAATCAAGGATCCTGGAAGAACAATAACGGCCCCCATGCCTGGGGTTGTGTTATTGTTGAATGTTGAAGTCGGTCAAAATGTGAGCAAGGGTGACCTTCTGCTTATCTTTGAAGCCATGAAAATGGAGAATCGGATTGAGAGTCCCCGAAACGGAGTTGTAAAAGAAATTTTTGTGAAAGGAAAAGGCGACAGAATCAATCGTCTCGATCCACTCTTTGTAATTGAGTAATAATAAGGTTACTAGTTGTTTTTTATGCGATGAAAGGAAATTTTACGCATACTTCAGAGTAATCAAATTCAGGAATATTCCTCATAAAAAGTGAGGGAACA
>JAEOTI010000015.1 GCA_016839955.1 Candidatus Hodarchaeota archaeon
GCATTACATGCTGAAGAGCTTTCTATGTTAATTAAAACAGCAGAAATTCATTTACCAAAGGATCTTACACCAAAATCTGAAAATGAAAAGGGTAATGACCCTGACAATCAAAATTAAACTCGATCGCAATAATTTAGCCGTTTCCTTCTCAATTTGAATTTACCATTGAATGAACTTCTAATGATAAAAGGCCAATTAAGAAGATTTAAATGAAACTTGGCTCTATGGATTAATTGTAATAAATAATATAAAACTCGAAACCAATTTGAAAAGAGTTTAACCTCGGAATGGGAATACTGGGTGTCACAAAACAATTCAGTTAAAGTGGTAATCGCAGGAGAAAAACGTGTAGGAAAATCCTCACTTGTACATCGATTTATACACGAAAAATTTCCTTTAAAAGATCTTTACTCCACGGTAGGATTTGATTTCACAGTTAAAAGTGTCCCATTGGAAAATGGAGATATCATTGACGTCCATCTCTTCGATTTCGGCGGAGAACCTCGTTTTCAGATGATCTTTCCCCAGTATGCTTCTGATTGTGATGGATTAATATTGGCATTTGACCCCTCACGAGAGCAAACTTTTAGTGCACTTCACGAATGGATAAAAGTATATGGCAGAGAAAAAGAAAGCATAAATTTCCTTGTCTCAACAAAATCTGATCTTGGGGTTTCAATATCACCCGTTGAGATTAATGAATTTAGAAATCAATACAATATTGATGAATATTTTACAACTAGTGCCATCACAGGAAAAAATACCCAAAAACTCCTTCAAAGACTTGTAATTCGGATTCTAGAGGGGCAAACGAACAAATTATAATCACCACTTGGAATGACCGACGAATGACTAGTACAAAGTTTCAGTTTACACCTGACGTATTAACGGTAAAAGTTGTTGTAGCTGGTCCTGGAGGTGTAGGAAAAACTACTCTGCTTAAACGGCTTGAAACAAATAATTATATTCCCGCAATTAGTACAGTTGGTGTGAATTTTCTCGTTTTAGACCATGAAGTTGGAGAAACGATCCTAAGAATCGCATATTGGGACTACGCGGGAGAAAATCGCTTTAAATCACTTTTTCCGGGTTATTGTCAAGGATCCTCTGGTGGGATTGTAGCATTTGATACTTCACGTGTTCAAACGCTATCAGAAGTTCCAGAATGGCTTAGAATGATGAAAGAGCATAACGATCCTGATCTTCCCATAATTTTACTTGGAAATAAGATTGATACTATTGATGAAGAAAAGAGAAGTATGATCTCAGAGGCGGCAGAGAAATTTGTGAAAGATTATGGCTTATCTGGTTATTATTTCTGTTCTGCCAAATCTGGTGAAGGAATCAGTTCTCCTTTTTCTCACTTAGGAATTTTGCTGGTAGAGAGAGAAAAAAAGAGAAAATTTTAGATATTCCGATTTGCTGGAATAACTTTCAAATATCTTACTCAAATTAATTCAGAGCTAATTTATTAAAATTTACGGGAATGTACACAAGTACTAGATTTTTTTTGTACCCGTTTTCTCTGAAACTTTGTATCAGCATATACTTTCGTTTTAATGATTATGTCTTATTCTATAGAACGAGTAATGACTTATTTGAATACCTTTTTATTTGACATTTCAATCAAAGTCATTGAAAAGAATGAAGTTTTATTAGGAAGGGCTTTAATTCAAGTATTCAATCTACTAAAAATGCACTTCTTTTTATCTCTCAATAGGGGCCCGACAATTGGTACATATCAAAGAAATAAGGATGACCGGCTGGAAATCATATGGACCCGGTACTGTCCGAATGCCCCTTGCCAAAGGTTTTACTGTTATTGTTGGGCCAAATGGGAGTGGAAAATCTAATTCTATTGATGCAGTCAATTTTTGTCTTGGTGCTCTTTCTAAAAAAAGTATGCGCGCAGATAAGATGGTGGGGCTTATCTATAATGGAATTGGCGGTAAGAAAAAATCAGAAAAAGCATTTGTTGAAATAGTCTTTGACAATATCGAGTTTGCTATTCCTATTAGAGAATCAGAGATAATAGTAAGTCGTGAGCTAAAAACAAACGGTTCAGGTACCTATAGATTAAACGGGAAACGAACAACACGAACAGATATCTTAGATAAACTGAGAATAGCAGGTATAGATGTCGTAAATAGTTATAATATAATTGCTCAAGGTCAAGTTGGCGAGATCGTAGGAATGAATCCCATCGAACGTCGACAAATGATGGAAAATCTTGCAGGTGTAGGTCAGTTTGATACTAAAAAACATTCTGCTCTCTCAGAGTTAGAAGTAGCCAACATAAGAATGGATGAATTAGCACTTCTTGTCAATGAGGTTGCAAAGCGTGTTGAATCATTACGAAAAGAAAAAGAGGATGCAGAACGGTGGAGTCA
>JAEOTI010000121.1 GCA_016839955.1 Candidatus Hodarchaeota archaeon
AAAAGCAAAACTATTTTCATGCGAGAGCTTTTCTTCTAGCTCAATATTTGAAATATTTTCGAATTTAAATGGAAAGGGCGTTTCAACTGGTAGAATTTCTTGAAAAGGCTGATCGTTGAGAAATTTTACTTTTGTCCTGAGGCTTTCATGCCTTTGCATTAACAGGTTCAATGCTCTGCAGAAAACAGAAATATTAAATTGTCCTTGAACGTGTATTGAAACTGGATATGAATATACAGACAGCTTTGGATTCAATTTCCAGAGGAACCATAGTCGATATTGAGATAGTGATAGTGGGTAAAGTTCAGAGCGGTCATACTTCACAAGATCACTGTTTTCTTGAACTGAAGAACTTCCTTGATTTACTCGAGTGCTTAGTAGATCGATAGTTGGAAAGTTAAATATATCAGGAACTTTTAGATCAACTTCATACTCATTTTTCAAAATTGAACTTATTTTTGCAGCAATTAAAGAGTGCCCTCCAATTTCAAAAAAGTTTTCATTTGTCTCAATTTTTTTCCTACTAAATACTTCTTCCCATGTTTTCTTTATCAATTCTTTTGTGTTATTCAAGTTTTTCATTAGCAAAACCTTTTGTCCTTTAAAATAATAGGATGGTGAGCATTAAAAAATAGTCTATAGTTCTAGAATCAACCGCTATTTCCTTAGCTCGTGCTCGTTTAGTCAGAGTAGTGACCTGCGCTAGTGGATATGCAGTTCCGATTACCTGAGCCCTTTCTTGAGGATTTTCTACAGCCAAATTACTGAATTCTTCCATCCTTTCAAAAGAGTAGTTGGATAGAATTTTACATGGAGAAATTATCAATAGAAAAATTACCAGGGTTCAATTTGGGGTTAATCATTTCATTAAAACTTAAATTATCCAGGGAGCTTAGAAATCCACCTGTCAATCTCAATAGCAATGTTCACATTTTCCGGTTTTTGCATCATACTGATATGAGTTCCTGGAACCCATTGAATTGTGAGGTTTTGAATAACAGAGGACCATCCAAGAGAAGGATCAGAAGCTTCTTTCCACTGGGAGTTTTCTCCTCGAATTAGAAGAACATTTCCATTATATATTTGAGGCTGAAACCTTGTAGCTGCTTGGCTTAGCAATTTTTGCATATTTAAGAATTTTTCGAAGTCTGAAACGTGTACTGCACTACTTAACAGCCCTTTTTTTATAAATTCACTATGGATTACTTTGCACTGATTAGAAAAGTTTTTCTTTTCCAATTCTGAACGATCAATTTGGATGTCAATTTTATTAAAATCTCTGACCTGCTTTAAAAACTTCAGTAAATAATGTAGTACATTATCACTAATAGATTTCTCTTCTTTTATGAATCTTGGAATAGGCTGATCCACTATCACTACATATGGCAATAGATTAGTCTTTCTGTAGGTTAGCAAAGCCATTTGGTAAGCAATTAGCCCTCCTAAAGACCACCCTCCATAAAGAATTTTGTGCTTAGATGACTCAATATCTAGCTCTTTAACTTCTTCAAAATATACTTCCGCAATTTTCTCAATCGAAGTACAGTCCTTTGCATTTTCAACTCTGACAAAAGGAGACTGTAGGCCATAAATTGAAGATGGTGTTTTTATTTCTTGAGCAAGATCGTAGTAACATAATATTTGCCCTCCAGCAGGGTGTACAAAAATTTGGAACAAATGCTCAGCTCCTTTGCGGATCTTTACTAAAGCTTTCTCATATAGTTTTGAAGATCTTGTTCTAATTTGATTTGATATTTTTTTTATTGTATCATTCTCGAATAAAGTTGAAATAGGAAGTTCGACTTGAAATGTTTTTTTAATTTTAAGAATCAATTCTAGAGCTAAAAAAGAATGTCCACCTAAGGAAAAAAAGCTGTCATTAATGTCTATTCTGCGAATATCTAATACTTCTTCCCAGATCCCCTGCATAGTGAGTTCTATCGCATCCTTAGGCATGCTAAGTATCTTTGATTCACCCCCTCGAGTTTTTGTCTTGAGTAATTCATGATCAACTTTTCCGGAAAGCGTTAGAGGGAAAGAATCAAGAATTACCAAAAGGGATGGTATCATATACGAAGGAAGCATATCCTGTAAGTAGGCTCTTAATTCCCCTGTTTCAACCTTTTTATTTGATTTTATGAATGCTGCTAGTTTTGCAGGATTTCGATCTCTTAAGTAAAGAACCAAAGCTTGTTCAACATTTGGGTAAAGCTCAAGTGCCATCTCAATTTCGCGAGGTTCTATACGATATCCACGTATTTTAACTTGGCGATCCTTTCTTCCAAAAAATTCAAGATCCCCTTCAGGTAAACGACGAGCTAAATCTCCAGAGCAGTATAGTCTCTTTTTATTATCTTTCGAAAAGAAGTCAGAGATAAATCCACTATTTCTTTCGGTATGATTAAAATAGCCTCTTGCAATTGTTTCTCCGCCAATACAAAGCTCGCCCAAAACACCTGGAGGAACCAACTGCCTATTCTCATCTAAAATATAGATTTGACTATATAGGTTAGGGCGTCCTAAAAGTGGGTGAGCATCCCATTTTTTTTCTTTAGTTTCAGAAAAGGATAGAACTCCAATGGTTGCTTCGGTGGGGCCATAGCTGATAAGGATTTTACAATCGTGTTTATTTATACTCTGGACTTTTCGAATTAAAGAATATGGGGTAAATTCTCCCGCCAGAATTAATAACTTTTTAGGAATTAAGTATTCGCAATCTGAGCTACTCATTAAAAAGCTTAACTGGGAAGGGGTCATCTTTAAACAGTCAACAGACGTACTTTTAAGATATTCGCAAAGGACATCTGGATAGTTGGTGATCGATTTGGGGATTATATTTACAGTCCCTCCAGTAGCAAGCGGAACAAACAAATTTGTAAATCCCATATCAACTGCAAAGGAAGATGTGAATCCAAATCGTTTAATTTCATGTGCTTTAATTTCATGATTAATTGATGCTATATAATAAGCGAGCTGGCTATGTTCAACAGCAACTCCTTTCGGAATACCAGTTGAACCAGAGGTATACACCACATATGCTAGTGAGGAAGGATGAATTTGTTCATTAGCAATACTGAAAGTCGAATTATAGATTTCCGTCCTTACCTGATCTAATAAAACGGTGGGAGCATATTGAGAAAGATTCGAAGCTCTTTCATTCGAGTTCGTAATTAGAAATTTTACTTTGGATTCTTGTAAAATGAGGCTCTGCCTTTTAGTAGGCCAAGATGGATCGATCGGAATAAATGAGCAACCTAATTTCAGAATTGCAAGGATAGCCAATACACACTCCTCTGAGTGCTCGATTGAAAAAGCAATCAAACTACCAGTCGAAACTCCCCTTTTAGTTAGATAATACGCTAATTGACTCGATTTTTTATTTAAACTTTTATACGAAAAAAGTGCTCCTTTATACTCTAATGCAGTTTTATTTGGATTATTAACCACTTGAGACATAAAGCTCTCTAAGAATAAGGGGACCCTAGAGTTATTTTGTGTGTGTCGAAGCTCTGGATGCGTAGCTTTTTCTATTAACCAATCACATTCATTTCTAGATAAAATTGGGATTTCACCAATTATTTTTTGAGGAAACTGCAAGACCGAGTCAAGAACATTTTTGTAATGTTGGATAAAGGAATGAATAAAGGATAAACCATAAAGTTCTTTTTTAAATTTTACTTTAACATGAAATTTCCCTTTGATTTCTTCAATAATAAAGGTAATAGGAAACTGAGAGTTGTCTATATCAATTTCAAATGGAGAAATTGAACCCTGAGGAATTTCATAAGCATGTGGAAAATTATGATAAACAAACAGAATATTAAATATCGGATTTATTGAAGAAGTTTTCTTAAGATTTAATTCTTTAACCAAAATATTAAAAGGAACTTCACTGTTTAATAGAACGGATTTTGATTTTAAATTGACATCTTCAATGCATTTATCAAATGTATTTAAAGGGTCTATTTGGTAGTACAATGGTAAAAGATTGATGAATAGTCCGAGGGTTTCTTGGAATTTATATGTCTTTCGATTGGCTGCAGGAAATCCAATCAAAAGATCTCTCTCCCCGGTATAGCGGTAAAGCAAAACCTGGAAGGCTGCCAGCAAAGTCACAAACGGAGTTACTTCTTTTTGCTTACTAAACACGGCAATTTGTTCACAAAGCCTAGAGTCCAATACAATGCTCTTTAGAGATTCTGATTGATCATATTTGTTAGATTCCTTTGGAAGAGGAAGAATTTCGGTATTAGGTAGCTCTCCTTTTAATTGATCCTTCCAGAAAGATAGCTGTTTCTCAACAGGCTTATCCTGCAGATATTTTTCTTCCCAATAA
>JAEOTI010000792.1 GCA_016839955.1 Candidatus Hodarchaeota archaeon
ATAGCTATAGACCAGAGTGTATTTACTGGAGCGTCAGTAGATACAGTTATCATCATTGGGGAACATAGATGCGTTCTAGAAGAAAACAATAGAATTACATCCTTCATACAAGTACCAAAAGCGGAAGTTTTAAACAAATTAAACTGTCTTTCTATGTATTTAAAAAAAACAGTCATTACTTCAGAGTTATTGCCAAACGAAAAATGGAGTAAATATTTAAGAGCACCTCCAATTTATTACGATCTCTTAAAATCAGGAAATTTAACTACACTTGATTCAATTGCCAAGATCCAAAGAGGAGTTACTACAGGAGCAAATTCCTTCTTTTTTTTATCAAAAGAGAAGATAGCTTCTTTTAAAATTCCCAAAAATTTTAGTACGCCTTTTATTGCTTCTCCTAGAGCTCAAAAGCAATTGGTAATCAAACATAGTAGTTTGAATATTCTTACCATCCCTCCAAATATCCCTTATGATGAATTACCTCAAGGAGTACGTAAATATATTTCATGGGGGGAACAAGAAGGTTTTCATAAACGAAGAATGGTTAAAGCAAGGAAGTCTTGGTTTGCACTTCCACTAAAAAAAGCAGTACCAATTCTCGCAACAAAAATGATGGATAAAATCCCAATATTTTATCTTAATCCAAATGGATATTTAGCAAATAATGTCTTTTATGAATTGGATCTTCGTGAAGAGCTTGTTATTCCTTTATGGCTTTATTTAAACTCTTCCATTGTCCAATTATTAGTTGAATTACATGGTCGAAGCTATCATGGCGGTGTTTTGGAGCTTGCTGCTTTTGAATTGAGAAAATTACCATGCTTGTTTCCTAAAAATTTACAAGAATTGTTTTCACATTTAAAAAGGTCATCATCTGACCTTATTTCTTTAGTTGAGGATAAAAAATTACTAGATAAGAAAATTCTTTCTTTCTTAAAACTCGAAAATCGTTATGAAGAGCTAAAAAAAGAAATAACAGACCTAAGAAAACGAAGGCTTTCAAAGAAAATGAATAGGAAGTAATAGGGAAAGGAAAGATGAAGAAGAAAAATAATCTCCTAGAACCGCAATGGAAAGGAAAACTTAAGGATTGGTTAGAAGAAATATCAAATGACATTAATATTGAAGATAAAGCACATCAAGATTCTTTATCGAATTTAATTCTTAATCGAATATTACTAGTTTTCACTTTCATTCACAAGTTTAACGATTTTGAAGATATAGATATAGCAAGAACAAGCCAAATACACAAATCTGTTATAATTCCTATCCTAAAGAAATTAAGGTTATCTACCAATATAAATGAGGTTTCAAAGGAGAATGGTTCCCACACAGTAAATAATTTCTTATTGTATCCTTCTGGAATGGAAATTAATTTTTTTAAAGTAAATGTTAGCGATACAACGTACAAAACAATTTTTCAAGATTTTTCTTCATTTATTGAAATTGGAAGTTTAAATAATTTAAGTGATCTTTTTTTTTCTCCTATATTAGGCGATTTAATGGAAGAATCCCACTCAAGAACAGATAAAAAAGGAACTGGGACATTCTACACGCCAAATTACCTTACTGATCAAATGGCGGCTTATGCCATTGAGAATTATTTCAAAAAGAGACTAAGTAAGAACTTCAATCTAACTTTCTTATCAAAAACCCTTTCTTCAGAGTTGTTTTCTGATGAAAAATTCATAGAAACCCTAAAAGATCTCAAAATTCTTGATAATTCTGTAGGTTGTGGAGAATATCTACTATCCTGTCTCAAATATCTTGCAAAAGTATATGTTAGCGGATTTAAAAGTCAAAGAAATCATTTACATTTTAATATAATAAGAGAAATTATTATCCATAATCTTTATGGTGTCGATCTCGATGCTAATGCTATTGATATATGTAAAACAAGACTTCTAGGAGCATTCATTCTAGAAATAAGAAATTATAGTGAGATTTATCCTATTCCGAACTTAGATTTAAAGATTAAAATTGGTAATTCCTTGATTGGTCGACCTCTGCCATTAACTTTTAATCAAACAAAATTAGCTGAGGAATTAAGAAAGCACTCCCACATTGAAATGACTTATGATTTTGTCCTTTCTCACATTTTTGGTAAGAATAAAGCGAGTTTGAATAAAATTCAAAACTGTTTCCATTGGGATATTGAGTTTTTAGAATTATTTCGAAATTCTAAAGGGAATTATAAAGGATTCTCTATTATTATTGGCAATCCACCCTTCCTTAGCACAAAAAGGAGTACATTGGTATTTTCACTCTTAGAAAAGCAAATTTATTCGAAAATGTACAGTTTAGCTCAACTTCAGTGGGATATTTACGAGCTGTTTGTCGAAAGGAGTTTTTCACTTCTGCAAGAAGAAGGGTGTTTATGTTACCTACTACCAAAACCCTTTCTCACTAATAAAAATATGGAACCATTGCGTAATCTGATTCTGACGAATTCTACCATAAAATTAATTGTAGAAACGGGACCAACTTTTCCAAATGTGGGAGTAGAAACCGTAGTTCTTGTAATAGAAAAGGAGATTACTAAAAATTCACTAATTCAAATTGGAAATTTGAACCAAAGTAATTCTTTTGAAATGGATCACACTATTCCTCAGTCATTTTTCATAAAATTTCCTTCATTTAGGATTGTTCTTGGGTTAACAGAGAGAATAATTTCATATATTGAAGTTATCAAGAATAGAAGTATACCATTTGAAGATTTTATTAAAGAATTCTCCCGAGGTATTGAATGTGGTAAACAGAATCCAGATATAAACCAAGAGGGCATTGGATTCCCCTTAATACGGGGTGAAGATGTTAAAAGATATAGTTTAGCTTATAGAAACTATTTCATTCGATATCAAGAAAATAACAAACAAAAATTCAAAGACTTGGATTTATATCAAGGCGAAAAAATTCTAGTTAGAAGAGTTGCAAGTGGAATTATTGCTATTCGCGAAAAAGGAGAATATTATTTTCTTAATACTTTATATGCAATAAAATTAAAGAAAGATTGCAATATTTCTTTCATTTTAGCCCTTCTAAACTCAAAAATACTTAACTGGTGGTTTAATCAAGTCTATTCATTTGACGAAGTAATTTTTCCATATCTAAGGAAATCTCAAATTAATCAAATACCGATAATTAATCGTATAAATGAAAATAATCCACGGATTTCTCATACCTTAAATGACTATAAAATTGTTATTTCTCTTTTTAGTGAATTTATACAATTTTTATTTAAAAAAAAAGATAAAAAAATAGCTAATAAAATTGACCAGGATCTTTTGGACCCCCTTATTTTTGAATTGTATTTTAAAGACGAATTGGGTTCTAATTTGTTAGGAAAATTGCTCTCAGAATCCAAAAAATTTCAAAAATTAGATAGTAAGGAAGAGAAATTTATAGCACTGAGAAATATCGTTAGAAATGAAGAATTTTGGTTATTAATCAATGATCAGATAAACAAAATCAGGAAAAACGAAATTTATTTGACCACTATGAGAACTAGAAAATTTGAGAATGTTTGGAAAAAAATAATTACTAATAAATAGTTTCAGGCTATGAAAACAATGGGTGTCAAAGGTTTTAGATCCTTGATTTCTTGTGTTGAGGAAACATCACTAACTAGCTTAGGTGAAGGAAAAATCTTACTTGGTATTGATGCATTTAACACTATTTACGCGTTTCTAGCAACTATTAGAGATTCTTCAGGACAACCAATGAAGAGTGAATCAGGAAGAATAACTAGTCCTATTATTGGACTATTTAACCGGACAACTCGGATGTTGGAGAGTGGAATAAAGCCAATTTATGTTTTTGATGGCACTCCTCCAATTTTTAAACAGAAAGAAATTGAAGCCCGTAAACAGAAAAAAGCTGAACAAAGAGCTAAACTTGAGGCTGCAATAGATAGAGAGGATTTTTTAGCAGCTAAAAAACATGCTGTAGCGTCTATGTCGATTCGTGAACAAATTGTTGATGATTCTAAAAAACTCCTTGATCTACTTGGGGTGGGAGTAATAGTAGCTCCTGAAGAAGCAGAAGCGCAAATGGCTCAAATGGCTAAACAAGGGATAATTGATGGGTGTGCAAGTCAGGATTATGATACTCTACTTTTTGGAGCTCCTTCCCTAGTGCGAAATGTCTCTTTTTCACCACAAATACGGGCTTATAGTCCACGACGACCAGGTCCCCCAGAGAGTATTCACCTTAATAATGTATTAGAAGAGTTAAACTATACACAAGAGCAACTCATTTTATTAGGAATGGTAATTGGTTCAGACTATAGCAAGGTGCCCGGATTTGGCCCAAAAAAAGGATTCGAGCTAGTACGCAAATACCCCACTCCAGAAGCACTCTTTTCATATCTTGAAAAAGAGATCGATATCAATGAAGCTTTTCGTGGAAATGATCCTTTTGAAATTTTCCAGTATTTCCTTAACCCTCCTTATAATAAGCAAATTAAGATAAAAAAACCAAAAACTAGATATTGTTTAGTATTGCGGTTTCTAGTCGATGAGCTTAACTTTGATGAGAATCGGGTTAAAGGAACTCTTTCTAAATTAAAGAAAAAACAACAACAAAAGAGTTTAGATAAATTCTTTTAAATTATACTCCGTGTTTCCCCCGAAGTGGAACGAAAGCCACACTTGAAAGATCTTCTCGTTCTACTGCTCCATTTTCATCTTTTTTTATAATTCGAACCATTGTTTGCCAAAATTGTGCCCCTCCTAATGGCATAGATAAAATACCCCCAACGTGAAGTTGTTTAATAAGTGGAGGAGGTATTCTAGGACCCGCAGCAGTCAAGAGGACTCTGTCATAAGGTGCTGCTTGTTCATATCCTAAAGTTCCATCTCCTTGAATAATCTCAACTTCTTGAGAATAACCCGTTCTTTTCAAATTTTCTGCTGCAATTTCAGCCAGTTTCGGGACGATTTCAATAGAGACAACCTTAAAAGGACTATTTTGTACTCGTAAAGCTTCTGCTATTAATGCAGCTTGATATCCTGACCCACCACCTATTTCTAGGACAGATTTGATAGGATACGAAATATCCTCATCAATTTGTGATTTAAATAGCTTTAAGTATTCAAGGATCATCACAGTCATGTGAGGGGCAGAAATTGTCTGGCCAGTGTTCATTAATGGTAGAGGACGATCTAAATAGGCATGTTTCCTTTGTTGTTCCGGTAAAAAATCCTCCCTTGGAACTTTTAAGAACACATCAAGAGCTTCAGGAGCATTAACAAGATTTGTCCTACGATAAATACTAATTAGATCTTCTTTTTGTTTTTGAAGCCCATCCTCATCAGATTTTGATGAGTTTCTTCTATCAAGAGAGAACCAAGGGGACACTATCCCCACCTTCTTCAAATTATATTTTTCTTCATTCTTTTTGAAACTGACAACAGAAATGAAGTTTTCGAGGTGCAACCGCTCTTACTGTATAAATTTTAGTTATTTTAAGATTATTTTTAGTTTTTTTTATTGAATCTATTATTTTATTCGCTTCTATAAAAGCAAGGGATTTTGATGTTGTAAAGAAATAATAGTGTATTGCTCCACCTTGTCGACACAAGGGGACTGCAAAGTTA
>JAEOTI010000122.1 GCA_016839955.1 Candidatus Hodarchaeota archaeon
CACTTGGAGACCAAGAATTAGACTAGGAAATACGTACACACCAACCTTGTGGAGTTAAAATTTATCCCCCACACACACACGCAAATTTAGTAGGAGCGAAATGTAGAGAGATGTTTCAGTACGCACGCATCAAATGAATCTTAAATATTCAGATATGTACGCGTGTGCTTCAAGATTTTATAATTAAAAATAATTTCTTATTTTTGTCCAAGTTTCAGTTATTTTATTATTCTTTTTTCTTTTGCCAAAGAAAAGGATGCTAACGTAATCCCATCGGTAATGTCACCATTACATACCATTTTGGTAATTTTTTCTGTAGAAAAAAATTGTACCCTACTTATCGCCTCTTCTGGATCTATATTTCCACCTTGTTTAGTAAGTTGCCTTGCACAGTATACTTCGATACATGTGGATAAAATTCCAGAATTAGGGAAAAAATCTCCTATTTTTACTAATGATTCTGCAATATATCCTGTTTCTTCTAATAACTCTCTTTTACTATTTTCTGTTCCAGTCTGTTCTTGTTCCCAAAAGCCTCTTGGAATCTCCCACTGCCATTTCGAAATTGGATATCTATATATAGAGATTAATCCTATTTTACCATCAGCATCTATGGGAATAATTGCTACACCTTTCCCAGTTTCACCTTCTAATATACGATTATATCTCCCTGTCTGGCCATTTGGAAACTGAACTAAATCAAAATATACTTTAACCCACTTATTTTCGGGTTCGGAATAAACTAGTCTCTTCTCAATTAACTTTATACTTGGTTTTTGATCTGAATTCATCAATTACTCAATTCCTACTACTTTCACTAGTGAATCCGCAAAAATGTTTTTCGTACCTCTTACATTGTTTTTATATTTGAAATAATCCACCGTATACTTGCTGCTAAATATTTTTCTGGAAACATAACTAATACCTCCTGTTAAGCCTAAGGTAGATCCAATAGTGTTTATTAAAAATGAATAAGGTGGAGGTACAAAAGTTCCTAGTATTAGAGCAAAAAATCCCGTTATACCAGTATATTCCTCAAACTTTGATGAGATTTCTTGATAACTTTCATAGGATTTCCAAAAATCGCGATAAAAACCTTCTCCAAGATCATAATATAAAACATACTCATCAAAAATGAATTTTAAATGCTCATTTAATATATCATCTATTTTTTCTCCTTTTGTTTTATTAATTCTATCTATATTTCTTTCAAATCTTTTTTTTTTGCATCCTTTGTTCTTAGTGAATATATAAAATTATAATCAATTTTATCTATTATATCTATATTTGTTAATGACTTATAATAAATATATTTCTCAGTATTGAAATCATGAACTATTCCATTTTTCTTTAAAAATTTATAATAGTTTCTGGAAACTTCATCCATTAATGGGCATCCTAAGTATATTATTGATCCGGGGTTTGTGTCAGCGATATTATGATTATAAGTGAAGTCTATCACCATTGTTTCAAAATCTCTACCTGTTGTATTTGGGGGTTGAGTAGGATCTGGAGGAGCATCAACTCCGAATATTATTTTCCATAATTCTTTTTCAGCTTTGGATCTACTATATGTGTCTCTTTTATCATCCGTTAATTGTTCATTATATTTTTTAGTTAGTTTAATAAAATTAGGATCAATATCTTTTTCTATGTTAATTATATCATTTGTATATTTCTGAATTAATTCAAAAAATTGTCCAGGTTTATGCTCAGCTTTCCAAGTTTTTATTTTACCATTATTAAAATTATTACTTATCATGTTAAAATAATTATAGGTTTCTTCAGCGTTTATTTTCTTAAACAATTCTTCAGCATTTTGCAATTGATCAGTTTCGATTAATTTTCGAATATTATGATCAGTTATTACTGATGGAAATATCATATGGTCTTTAATCATGCCATTTATCGACTCGATTGGCGTATAGCTTTGTTCACCACCTCTTGGACCAAGACCAATCGTTATTGCAGGATTTCCTTTAAATCCCTCCTGAAGAAGAAGCCGAAAATGTTCATCTCTTAATAATCTCCAAATTTCTTTGTGAGTACAAAAATGAACATCAGTCAAATATAAATTGGAAAATAATAAAGTTGATTTTAAACACCTGTTAATTTCTCTACTTGATAGATCATAGCGTTGTAAAACACAATCGATAGCATCAAGATTTGCATAATGTAAAGTTTTTTTTTCATCTTTTGAGAAGTATTTCAATATTTCTCATATTATTTTTTCTAATTTAAATATAATAGTATTTCGAAGAGTCCCTGTATCAATACATTCGAGGTTTCCAAGAGTTGATTTCATTTCTGATGAATTTAGCAAGTAAAAGAGCTTCTTCGTTGATCAATGTCTCTACTCGTTGGCGTTTACCGTAACGAATTAAGGGAATCTCGATCTTATTGTCGAAGTATTCTTTGAGTTTCGTCAACATTTCTCTTGTCTTTGCGTCATTTAGGTATTCTCGTTTTCCCTTACGGCTCTTAGAGGTCTCAACAGTCTTGGTGGTGAAATCACTTGGCTTTAGTCCCTGAACATAGTTAAACACGAAATCATCAACCAGATATCTGTAAAGTTCCTCCAAGTCGCAGACCAGACTAGGCTTACCATACTGAACCGAATGCAGGAAGCCGAGGAAAGGCTCAAGCTTGGCCTTCAAACAGGCTCGGTGAACCTTCCACTGAAGCACCTCGTATCCAAGGTTGAACAGGTTATTCACACCATCGTAGGCCTTCCAGCTCTTACGGCGATCAGGCCTGATCTTCTCAGGGATCAACTCGAACAACTGGCCAAAGTACTTCTTCGTGGCTGTCCCCTTCTATCTGCATGAGTTTTAAGCGTAGAGTATCGAGTTTCTTCGTCTTGATGGATCTAATCCCGTGGTTGAACTTGGCCATGTCATGGGTCTCAAACCCGTATTTGTTTATTAATACGTTCTGACCTTGGAGTTTACCGAGTACCAACTGCTTAGCTATCTCCAAGCCCTTCTCACCGTTATAGGCCTCATACTGGCACAACCGGGTTTTAACATGGCTGTCATCATCGAGGCTCTTTATCACTGCAACAGGCCTACCACGAGAAGTCATAATCATCACATCGACATCCCAGAAACCAAGAGAAGCTAAGGCACCTGTAGAGACAGAGTTACCACTTTGTAGCACTACTTCCTTTATCTGGTTCTCGAACAGTGGGTACTTCTCCTCGTTGCCTTTACGGTCTCTAAGAAGGAAACAGCCTTTACTCATTCCAAGATAGGAACCTTTACCATCCATTAATATTCGCTGAGACCTTGCCTGATTCACTAAAATTCCTCCTCATCTGAATCGATTTCAATCCAATCGCCATATTCATCCTTCAAAATATCCAAAATTTCA
>JAEOTI010000793.1 GCA_016839955.1 Candidatus Hodarchaeota archaeon
AGCAAAAGGAATGGATTTCTCGATAAATGCTGGGTGATTGTTAGTAATTAGAAATGGTTCTACCAATACTGAATATTTATCTTCCCCAGAAAGTAATTCAATTTGTTTTGCCGTTGGAATTGATTCATTATTAAATGGAATCCTGAGGTATTTCTGGATAAAAGCAAAAAAATTACCTTCCTGATACAAATCATCTATTAAATTCTCTGTTACCTGAATTAATTGTTCAACGGGAAAAGATATAGGATTTGGAGACACTTGATGCTGGATTGAAACAGATTGTTCTGAAATAATTAACTTATCATCAATACCAATGAATTTAATCGGTATGAGGAAAAGAAAGATATTATTTTTATTTACATGGTGCAGCTTATAAGCGAGCATATCTAAATGCTTGAAATATATATTTAAAGAGTTTAACCGACGTGGAATCAAATGATAGTCGTTTTCACTTAATATTTTTTCAAGATTTTTAAGTGGATCTTCAACATCGGAAATCTCAAGGATATGTGGGGAATTCAACTCATTAATATCGATTTTCATTTCTTCTTTTTGTAAAGTTTGTTCGATATTATCCTTAAGGTGTGTCTGATGTTCTAGACTTTCTTCAATTCCTGATTCAAGAATCATAGGAACGACATCAAGATCTTTCAATGAAGGCTTAGTTTCTTCTATTTTTCCGACTTGTTCATCCTCTAATTCATGATCTTCTATATTTTCATCAATGAGTTCTTCGTTATTAGCTTTTAAAGTCTCCTTTTTAGAAGGAATTGATTGGGAAACTCTGGAATAATTATACTTAGTATCAAACCAAGCAGTATTCTTTTTAGATTCATTAAGAATAACCTCTTTTAAATCTTCTTCCTCTTCATCAGTTTCGACCTCTTGTTTAATAGATACTTCTTTAACTTGGACGAAAGGCGTAATTTTACTTTGAGCTGACTCTCTCCTTTCCAAGACTTTCTTGTAAGGAGTTGGACTTCTTTTTTTCGGTTTAGTCTCATTAGAATCTAATCGAATAGTAACTCCTAGCTGTAATCTCGCTTCGTTAATTATCTTTGTTGCAGTTGCAATCCCAAATCCCTTTATTTGAGCTACTTGATCAGGTGTCATACTTGAAAGTTGTTTTATCGTTGATATTCCTCCCTTTACGAGTTTCTCAGCAGCAGAAGGACCAATACCTTTTAGTAAGGTGAAATCATCTGCTACTTTTTCTTCATTATTGGTCTCACTTAGCTCAGCTTGAGTTTCAGCATCATCAATCTCTTGAATAGATTGTGCAATTTCAATTTCCTTTTTGATAATCTTAAATGATTCAATCCAATCTTCATTGTCAATATTTTTGGCTTGTTCTAATCCTTGAAAGGATAATCTTAATGCCTGATCCAGGTCTTCTGTCTGAATCGCTTGCTGAACCATTTCATAGGTAAAGTTTAATTCTTCATTTTCTTCTAATGAAGTTACATACGCATCTGTCATGGGGATCTAAAATGAAAATATAGCATCTTTATTTAAAAGAAAAATTTGAAAAGATTCATTCTAGATTACCTAATCTGTTTTCTAACTTTTTTCAGGTTTGCAAATGTTAGACAAACAGATAATTTTTCTTTAAATAGAACTAGGTAATAGATCAAATTAACCTCATTTTGGTCTGATGAAGGTTCCTGCCAACATCCCTACATGCTTGTTACGCAACTCTTTCTCATCATTGTTGGCAGGAACAATACTTATTCCCTTCCATTAATTTGGATTTCTCTTTTTTAAGTATTTTATTCCTAACGATTTGAACAGACTATTTCGTGATTTGATTTAAGTAGAAAATTAGCTCAATAAGGAATTATTCTAAAGGAGATTTTGATTATCTAATTGAATACAGAGATTCTAAAAGGTTAGAAAAAAAAAGAATATTTTTAATTAATGACTTTGCTTAGCCCAATTCCCAATTAACTGGTTGATTCGTTGCCAAAATAATACTTGATTACTCCATTTTCTCGCAGACCACTCAAAATCCATATTAACTTCATCAAAGTGTACTTCTACCATTAATTTCTGCACTGTTAGGAAATTGAGAATAGTTCTTTCGTTTGCTGCCGTGTACCGTCCCTGATCATCAATGTATAAATCAACATGATTTCCAACAGAACCATGCCAAATGGTGTACCACGGTTTACCATGCGAATAAGACATGGTGTAAGAAAATGTCCTTGAACCTCCATTATAAATTCTTAACTCAACATGTAGAGTAACCTCAACCCAAAAGGCTCCCATACTCTCCCGATGAGTTGCACTAGCATACTCTACAACATAAACATGAGTATTTAACGGAAATAATGCTATAGGAAATAATACTCCGGTACATATAAAAAGTAAGACGAAATTTGCTTTTGTTTTTTATTTCATTATCATTATTCTATTTAATTTATTTTTTGATTTTGGTAAAAAAATATATTGATACAGAT
>JAEOTI010000123.1 GCA_016839955.1 Candidatus Hodarchaeota archaeon
GGGAGGGAAAGCTTGGAACAGAATTTTAAAAATATGAAGTTAAGCTAAGCTCTTTTGAAAAGCCAAAAATCGTCAATTTGATATTGAGAGAGCTTTTTCTCTAGTACCATTTGATGGACCAGGTGTTGTGAATGATATTGTAAGAGGTCCTGCATACTTATGGGCTGTTTTACATGATAAGAGAATAAGAGAGAATGATTGGTAACTAAATTTCTGTCATTTTTTTATTTCTAGTATATGATATAGAGATATCAGACTTGCTCTCCAGTTGAAACTGCCAATCTATTCATCTCATCTTTTATTTGGGTAATCACCTGCTTATTCTGTATCACTTTTTTTTTGTTCTCTCTTGTTGATATGACATAAAAGACATTTCCGCCATATTTCTGTTTAAATTTCTCATGTGTAGCTTTTTGAATTTCGTGTTCCTTGTAAATCTGAGGTATATGAGTAACATTACTAACAGGTTTGATTTGAATTCCAATGAAGGTTTTTTCATTTATTTCTATATAAAAATCAACATTATATTGTCTATCCCATTCATCTGGAGCAGGAAAGATTGTAACTTCTAATAAATTCTCTAATTGTCCATAGATTGTTCTTATTTCAGTCGTATATCCATCAAAAGTCCGGTTGATTACTAAGTTTATGATGTAATTTATGCAATCTTCTTCTGATATACTTTCGATTTCATATTGGAGAACCTCAGTGATTTTAACGAATAACCTTTTCCCTAAGCTAATTAAATGGTTTTTAGGATAAACATTTTTGTAATAATAATCCTCCCATTCCTCAAGTGACTTGGGAGTGCATTTTCTTATATCTTCTGATACTTTTCCGACATTTCGAGAATAGTTTAGTTGAAATCTATTAGTTGCGCTGTTTAATATCCATTCTTTAGGCACGTAGATCACCATTATGAAATTATGAATGATAAATTAGCTAATTTTATATCCCATATCTGGAAAATGAAGAGAGAAATCAGAAAATAATAACTCATATTGAATTTCTTTGAATTCTATGTTATATTTTTTCTCAACCAAACCAATTTCAACTAGTTTTTGAAGTTCTTTGTATATTGCTTCCCGTCTTGGAGTCTTTGGATCATTTTCTTTTGCTTTCAAATATACTCCTATAGCTGAATTAGGTTTTTTTGCCAAAATTTGTATAATATCTCTTCTTGTTGAAGATTTCAAGGCAAAAAGAATCTTGTCTAGATCCATGTGATAAGACGAATTATGGATCCTTTTTTCCTTTTGTTTCCTATTTAGACAACATTGAGAATGTTTAGGAAACAAATTCTTTTAATGAAGAACTTTGCAATATTGTCTCCTCATATGAACTAGAACCAGTTGGTGGTTCAAACTACAGAAATCTCGATTCTAATTCTGAAAATAAAAGATATTTCTGGAATGAGGAGGTTAAATTGTTAAGGATAACAAACGATGAACTAATGATCGATCTTACAGGAGAGAAACGTACTTTCCCCAAATATACGACTCAGCTAATAAATTTAGCTAATCAAAATTCACAAGGAACACGACCTCGCGTAGTTGGTCAAATGTCAGAGTTAATTCAAGAATTCCCTGGACAAACATTTGAAGAATGGGTAAAGTGGTATATCAACAAGAGACCAAAAGGAATCGATAAAGCAACAGAGAGAATAATTGATATGATTCTAAAGTTGAAACAAGCGATAGAATTAATTGATAAGCACATGGTAAGAGAATGGGTTAAGGATCTTGTTCTCTCAAAAACATTTACAGGATTACGATTCCAAGAAAGCATATTAAAGCGATTAGCAGAAGTAAAAAAGACATCTCATCGTTTAGCTACTCCTGAAGAAGAATCAAGTGGAATTGATGGCTACATTGGAAATCTTCCTGTCTCAATTAAACCAAAAACTTACAAATCAAAAAACATGCTTCCAGAGGACATAAAAGTAGGAATAGTCTTCTATGAAAAGAAAAAAACTGGAATAAAGATAGAATACAATCCATTCAGTTAATTGATGAAGTAATCTAGACCATCTATCTTATCCAAAGTTTCTGGAGAATATTTCCTTTGGACATTTTCTATGTATCTAACTTCGAAAAAAGCGTCCTTTGTTTTTCTATAGGATTTAACTTCAGGAAACTGAAGTTTTATTTCTTGTTTCGTTAAAACAGGAAAATTATAATTCTCGTTTATATATTTTAAATTCCCTTTTTCTTCAGTTCTACGCTTTACAAAGTCTAAATGACTTTTTATCCTTTGGTCAAGTTGTTGTTTTGCTATCCTTTCTACTTCTCCCATTTTGAGGAGGATGATTTCTTTGAAGTTTGATTCTATTTCAAATCCAATACTATTTCTTCCACAAACCATGGCAGCGAGCATTGTCGTACCAGGTCCTAAAAATGGATCTAAAACATAGTCTCCTTGAACTGAGAACATATTAATTAAACGATAAGCTAATTCAAAAGGAAAAGCTGCACTCCGTTCACGTGTAGACGCATTTTTTAGGTTCTGGCTTACCCCCTTCAAATCCCATGTATCAGAAAACCATTTATTTCGTTCTTCCCAGA
>JAEOTI010000124.1 GCA_016839955.1 Candidatus Hodarchaeota archaeon
TAGGGTATTTAGAAAAATGACTGTGTCAGATAATCTTCTAACTGCCGGCTTAACTTCAAAATTATCTGACGATGAGATTGAAAAACAAATTCTGAAACTACTAACTCTACTAAAGCTTAAAAAACTAAAAAACGATTTTGCAGGAAATCTCTCTGTAGGTCAGCAAAAACTACTAGATATAGGAAGAAGTCTAATGAATAATCCTGATCTAATCTTAATGGACGAACCTTTTCATGGAGTTCACCCAAAACTTAGAATTGACATCTGCAACGTGATAAGAGTTCTAAATAGGGAAGAAAACAAAACCTTCATCATCGTTAGTCATGACATACCTTCCATTTGTTCTATATGTGAAAGATTGATAGTTTTGAATGCTGGAAGAATAATTGCAGAGGGTAATCCTGAAAAGGTAAGAAATAACCCATCAGTAATTGAAGCATATCTGGGGGTTTAAAGTCTTGTCTCTTGAAGTCGAAAACGTAAGTTCTGGATACTATGAGGAAATAAATATAATCAATGATTTTTCTTTACTAGCAGAAGAATCTAAAATAACTGCAATAATTGGACCAAACGGCTGTGGCAAGTCGACTCTTTTGAAAACAATATATGGTTTTCTGAAAGCCCGAAAGGGAAGTATTTACTATGGGAATACAGAAATAACTGGAAAAGAGCCACATCAGATGTTGTCGATGGGAATTGCATATTTGCCACAAGCTGAGAGTAATTTTCCATATTTGACTGTTCTTGAAAATCTAAAAATGGGGGCATGGTTATTGAAGGAAAACAAGGAGGACGTAGCCAAAGCAATAGATAGAGTTATGGATACTTTTCCTATTCTTCGAAAAAAAGCAAATGACAAAGCATCCTCATTAAGTGGGGGTCAGCAAAAAATGCTTGAAATAGGTCGAACACTAATCACTAATCCTAAGGTATTTCTGGTAGATGAACCTACTGCTGGATTAGCTCCAATAATATCCAAGAAAATCTATGAAATTTTGAAGAAACTTAATGAGGAAAATAACCTTACAATTTTATTGGTAGACCAGAATATTAGGCAAGCAATATCGATTTCTGGCTTTCTTTATGTAATAGAGTTTGGAAGAAACAAAATATCTGGATCCAAAAAAAAGTTTTTGAGCGAAATGAAAGATATCGTAAAATCTTGGATATGAAATCAAGTTAACTAACAAAAAATTAAAATTCAAACCAAAGATACTAGTAGTTAGTCAGAAGATTGACTTGCAGTTGCTTTTATAAAACAAATTAGTAGAATTTGTTATCCAAGCGATGAAAAATAATTGGTGTTAGAAGATGTCGGTTTATACTTTTGGTGAAATAATGTTAAGGTTGAGTACTCCCGCGAACAGGAGATTTTTACAGGTATATAACTTTGAGGTTAGCTATGCTGGAGCAGAAGCTTCTGTGGCAGTGAGTCTTAGCATTTTTGGAATAAAAACTTCTTTTGTTACTTGTTTGCCAGTTAATGATCTTGGTCAAGCTGCAATCAACCAATTGAAAAGGTATGGTGTTGGCACCTCACAAATCATAAGATGCGGAAAAAGAATAGGTGTCTATTTTTATGAAATAGGTGCAAACCAAAGGCCATCAAAAGTAATTTATGATCGTTCAAATTCAGCTTTCGCTGAAATTGATCCGAAGACAATTCAATGGAATGAGTTATTTAAAAATGCAAAATGGTTTCATTTTACAGGCATAACTCCAGCAATTTCACAGTCAACGGCAGATGCTTGCATAGAAGCAGTAAGAAGTGCTAAAAAGAACGGTTTAACCGTAAGTTGTGATCTAAATTTCAGGTCAAAATTATGGAAATATGGCAAACCACCAAGCCAAATAATGAGTCTCTTGCTAAAATACGTAGATGTTGCAATTGGGAATGAAGAGGATTGCGAAAAAATATTTAATATAAAAGGAGCAGATGTAGAAGATGCAAAAGATGTCACAACCGACAAATATCTTTATGTTGTCAAACAACTATATGACAAATTTCCCAACCTAAGTAAAATTTGTATTACCCTTAGAGGAAGTGTCAATGCAAATTATAACAATTGGACAGCCATCCTTTATGATACATATAACCAAAAAATGTACACCACAAAAAATTATGAAATAACAGACATTGTTGATAGACTTGGTGGCGGAGACGCTTTTGCTGCTGGAATCATTTATAGTCTTATGAGTGGTAAAGAATATCAAGAAAGCTTAGATTTCGCGGTTGCGGCGAGTGCCCTTAAGCATAGCATTTTCTTTGATTTCAACTTAGCAACTGTGGATGAAATTGAGAATTTATTAGAATCCCAGGGTTCAGGGAGGATACAACGATGATAAAGAAGAAAAACAACCCAATTTCTTCCAGAGAGGTAATTGAAAGGATCAAAGAAAACCGAATTATTCCTGTGGTGGTAATAGATAATGCTGATGATTCCGTACAATTAGGTGAAACTATACTTGAATCGGGGCTAGATATTGTTGAAATTACTTTACGTACAAAACAAGCATTAGATACAATTAAATTGCTTAACCAGAAATTACCTCGTTTGTTGATTGGAGCTGGAACTGTTTTTTCTGTTCCAATGGCCAATAAAGCAATTAATAATGGAGCAAAATTTATTGTTTCTCCTCATCTAGATGAACAAATTGTTGAGTTCTGCATTAGAAATGAAGTGGTTTGTATTCCAGGAGTATATACACCAACGGAAATACAACAAGCTATCAATTTTGCTTCCAACTCTTCTCCCTCACTAGAGGTTTCTGATTTGCCAATACTCCTTAAAATCTTTCCCGCATCATCTGGAGGACCGAAACATATTAGTGCACTAAAAGCAGTTTTCCCTGAAATTGATTTGATTCCGCTCGGAGGGGTTAATTTGAA